>DASRAT010000634.1:0-13854 GCA_035638015.1 Gemmataceae bacterium
CGCGCTGTATTGATTGATTGCCTTGACCCCTTCTTTGGCCTTAAACTTGAAGGTCTTGAGATCGATCGAGATAACGTCCCCCTGGGTGCCCGCCGTGAGTTGCAGGTCCAAGGCCAGCAGTAAGCCCGCTGCGACAAGGAACGCAAGAACGCCGCTTCGCATGGTTCTCTCCCCATTTGAACAAGGTGCTCGAAAGGATCAATCTCCAACTCACCAAGAAAAGACTGCCATAACTGATTTGGGATATTACCAATTTACGGACGACGAACGCCGGGTGCCACGCTTTCACGGATTCCATTTCGTTTCCTGGGTCTTCGCGGGATCCGCCTTGGCGTCCTGAGCCGGAGTGTAGCCCGAGCTAACCAAGACATAAGCGCCCAGAAATGCGAGCGCCAACCACAAGAATCGCTTCTTCATGATGTCTTTCCTTTGGAGCGAAATTGGGATATGCAAGTCACACAGGTCCAAGTGCGTTTATCCATCGTCGCCCCTTTTCTGCTCCTGCGAGAAACCAAAGCCGCTAACGACTGCGCTTGCTTACGGGGCCTGCGGCAAGCCCCGGGTTGCCTCGGCACGCCGCCGTGCCGGTTGGGCTTTCACGTTGTCTACAGCCCTTTGCTCCCATACAGTCTCTCTGTCGAAATTCATCCCTACCCGGAGAAGCGATGAAAAAGCTCTTTCCCATGTTCCTGTTTGTTTCGTTCCTTGGTCTGGTGGTCCCAGCGATCCCGGTTGACGCCGCCAGGCAAACCGATCAGGCTCCCGAATATGGCCCGGCCAAGGGAACGCTGGTCATCATCGGCGGCGGCTCCACCAAAGACACCGGCATCATAGAGAAGTTCATCGCGCTTGCCGGCGGTAAGGACGCCAAGTTTGTCATCGTGCCGACCGCCGGGGGCAACAAGACCAAAGACGGCAAAACCAAGGCTTACAAAGAAGAAACCGTCATCGCATCCTGGACAAAACGCGGCCTGACCAATGTCAAAATGCTGCACACCGCCGATCCCAAGATCGCCGACACGGAGGATTTCGTGAAGCCGCTACGGGAAGCCAACGCCGTCTGGTTCGACGGCGGCCGGCAGTGGAACATCGTCGATTCCTACATGAATACCCTGGCCTACAAGGAATTCCACAAGCTCCTCGAGCGAGGCGGCGTGATTGCCGGTAGTTCGGCCGGCGCGACCATCCAAGGAGACTACCTCGTCCGCGGCGACACGTCCGGTCCGGACATCATGATGACGAAGGAACCGAATCACCAGAAGGCATTTTGCTTCTTGCGCAAGGTCGCCATCGATCAGCACATCAACACGCGCAATCGCTGGGACGATCTCATCGACGTAATCAAGAGGAAACCAGAATTGCTCGGAATCGGCCTCTCCGAAGGCACCGCCATCTTCGTCAAGGGCGACCGCTTTGAGGTGATGGGTCCGTGGAAAGTTACAGTCCACGACAACAAGCGGCTGTATCAACCGTGGGAGAAGCCCTATTTCGTCCTGGCCGCGGGCGATATTTACAACATGAAGACGCGGACCGTGGAAAAGTACGGGATTGGGGTGCCGCAAACGGGGAAGAAGGGCAAGTAGCGTCTGGACCCGTGTGACGCGCCATCTGCGCGAACAAGGCTATTCTCCCGTCTTTGTGACACGGCACGGGCTCGATGCCCTCGCAGTCATCATCGAGGACCGAATCGTCTCACGGCAATGTTTGTCATTGACGTTGTTTGGCGCCAAGATTAGCCTGGCAGAACCGAACCACTTCAGTCCCACAACGGCGGGTGTTCCACATGCGCGCGTATCTTGGCGGGTTGTCCGTACTCTTGTTAACCGCGTTATTCTTTGTGGGTAACGCCACTTACCCGGCAGCCCTCGCACGCGGTCAGAAGAATGTGCCGGGCAAGCGCGGCAACCCGGTGATCGAGGGCTGGTATGCCGACCCGGAGGCAGTGATCTTTGGCAAGGAGTACTGGATCTATCCGACCTTTTCCGCGCCCTACGACCAGCAGGTCTTTCTCGACGCCTTTTCGTCAAGCGATCTGGTGACCTGGAAGAAACACCCGCGCATCCTGGATAGCAGCGCGGTCACATGGGCCAAGCGTGCGATGTGGGCGCCGGCGATTGTGGAAAAGAACGGCAAGTATTATCTGTTCTTCAGCGCCAACGACATTCAGGAAAAGAAGAAAACCGTGGGCGGCATCGGCGTGGCGGTGGCCGACCACCCGGCCGGGCCCTTCAAGGATTATCTGGGCAAGCCGCTGATCGGCGAGTATCACAATGGCGCCCAGCCGATCGATCAGTTCATTTTCAAGGACAAGGGCGGCGCGTATTACATTCTTTACGGGGGCCACGGACACTGCAACATCGCACGGCTCAACGACGAATTCACGGGGCTGGTGCCGCTCACGCCCGGCAGCGACGTCGTGTTCAAGGAAATCACTCCGAAAGGGTACGTTGAAGGGCCGTTCCTCTTCCTGAAAGATGGCCGGTACTATTTGATGTGGTCCGAAGGCGGCTGGACGGGTCCGAACTACGCGGTCGCTTACGGCATCTCCGATTCTCTGCTGGGACCGTACAAGCGCGTCGCGAAAGTGCTGAGCCAGGATCCCGCCGTCGCCACGGGAGCAGGCCATCATTCCCTTATGCACATCGACAAAGGGGACGAGTGGTACATCGTCTATCACCGCCGTCCGCTGGGCGACAAGAATGCGAACCACCGGGTTGTCTGCATTGATCGGATGTATTTCGACGACAAGGGCTTGATCAAACCCATTGCCATCACGCACGAAGGAGTGGGGCCGAGGAAATTGGATGCGGGGACCCCGCGCTCTGCGAGCATTGGGGCGTGGACATTCAATCGCGGACCTTGAGGCCCGCAGATGCCCATCGGTTGAGCCGATTCCTTCTTTTTTGGCCTCCGCTTTCGAGGAGGCGGCGCTGGGAGCCGCCTCTGCCTTTTGAAGCCGATCGATGAATCCCACTGGGTCTTTATCCCAAAGCCCCCGTGGCGCTCGCTGGCCTTGGGTGTCCTGTGGTAATCCTTGTCGAAAACTGTCCCACACTTACCTGGGCGTTGTCGATCAAACAGATGCCCTTAACCGATTGCCAGCACTACCACAACCCAATCAAGTCAGGGAATCGGCGACATTGAAAGCCACGGGAACTGACGCGCCGGTTTGTCGCCGGTTTGTACAAATCAATGCTAGAGCATGCAATTCGATGATTCGGAGTGAAACAGATTTGCAACGAACCCGCAGTCCGGCCGACTTGTCTTATCCCCTGGATTCGATAACGTTTGCGGATAGATGCGACGGCATGAGAGCGGTTGAAAGTGCAAGTGGGCCGCGTGGTGGAATGGCAGACACTGGGGACTTAAAATCCCCTGTTCCGTAAGGGACGTGTGGGTTCGAATCCCACCGCGGCCAGTAGCATGATCTTGCACCGCTTCACGTACAACTACAAATCAACATGAGTTGCCTAAAGAATGAAACTCTGCACATTGATCTGCGGAGTTTCGGTTCGAAAAAGGTATGTCTGCTCGTGTCGGGCTGCCGATGGTCATCAAATGTTCCCCTGTTTTTTCGGGGTGTCTGTCGCTGACTTCGGCGTCATGGATATTTCGAGGGCGGCACGCAGGGCGTCGAGGATGGGCTGCGGCACGCCTTGGGAGTTTCCTGAGTCTTTGACAGTTGTTTCCGTTACCTTCGCGGGGTTGGTGAAGTCGTAGCTCGTCAGAGTGCCTTTTTGCAGCACCCACACCACGGTGCCACCGCGTTCCCAGGCCGCGGCCCAGGTGTTGTAGCCGTCAGGCAGCTTGATTTCATGCGCCTTTCCAGGCGCCGGTTTTTTTGGATCGGAAGAGTAAAACTCGATGCTGGCCTCGTTGACAATGCGCTCGCCGTCGGGGCGACGCGACACGACGAGGCGGGCATAATCGCCGAGTGTATAGCGGCCTGGATTGGCGGCCGTGCGCGGCTTTATCGCGGCGTCGGGGTCGGGCGGGAGGACGCGGAATTTCGTCGTAGCCGATGTGATCGGGCCGCTGAACGGCGTCTGCCCGGGCCGCTGGGCGAGGCGTTTGGCCAGCGAGTCTAGCGCGTTGGCATTGCGGTCATTAGCAAAGGCAGCGGTTTCCTCGGCGGTCGGTGCATTGCCGAAAAGATCGCGCACCACGCGGCCGAGCAGGGCGGTGCGTTCGTCCGCGGCAGCGGGAAGGGGCAGTTCGCTGGCCAGCCTTGCCGTGATGAATGCGAGCCACCAGTCCGAGCCTTTTTTGGCAGGCAATTCGTTCCAGTCGTTGCAGGGAACGGCATCGGGTTGAAAGGTCACCTCGTCCCCCGCCGTCGCATCGATCCAGGCGCCGACGCGCGTGTTTTGCCAGTCCTCATCGTTCTTGTTGGCGCCGACGCCGATGCCGGCGGCGATTACCTCGACGTATTCGCCCGGCGCGAGGCGGAATGTCACGAGCCGCGGAAGGGTTGTCCAGTAGGTGGAATCGACTTTGATTTGGGCCCCCTTGGCATCGCTCGCCTGGTGGTCGGCGGATTGATGCCAAGTCCGGGTGCGGAAGACGACGGCGTTCTTGCCCGAGTTATGAAAGAGAATGCGCGATTTGAGCGGCGTCCCGAGATGATACTCCTTGGCACGCGGCTCCAGCAGCCAGGCCATGCGCAAGCCGCCCGCTTGCGGTTCGCCCCACGAAGCGCTTGCCAGTTCCTTGGGCAGCGGCGTGCCCTTCTTGATTGTGCGGTCCCCGGCTTCCCACATCATCACCTCCAGCGGAATCGTGGTGACCGCGGCAATGTCATCCAGCAGGGCCACGACGTCCGCCTGCTTCCAATCGCGGGTAGCATCGAAGCGCGGCAGGAGCGGGGCCATCTTCTTCGCATAGGAGTCGCCCCCGGCATCGCCTGTGTTGTTGCGGATGAACTCCTTCACTTTGTCTTCAAGGCGGCCGATAAGACCGCCGGGGATGTCGCCGTTTTTCCGTGCGTTGTTCTGCCACATTTTGAATAGCGCCTGCGCCTCTTTGCTCTTCGGATTCTGCGATTCCTTCTGCTGCGCACCAGGTACCTCGAACACTTTCCGCAGCGCGTCGCGCAGTGGTTGGGGCACGTCATCAATGCTGCCCGGTTCAAAGCGGGTTTCCTTCACTTTCGCGGGGTCGGAGAAGTTGTGTTTCCGAACGAGACCCTTTTGCATCACCCACAGTTCGCCCGCGCCGCGCTGCCACACGATGCCATAGGCGCCGATACCGTCGGGTAGAGCGATCTCATACGGTTTGTGCGGCGAGGCGACTTTGGGGTCGGGGGAAAGGAAAGCGATACGCGCCATGTTGGTTCGCTTGCCGCCCTCATTAACCTGGCTCACGAGCAGATGCACGTTGTCGTCGAGCACGTAGCGGCCCGGGGCGTTGGCAGTGCGCGGAGGTTTGGCGGCGTTGGGGTCGGCGGCGGTGACGCGAAATTTGGTCTCGCCCGTTGGCAGTTTGCCGGCCCACGGTTCAACCCGCGGCTTCGCTTGCAGACGCATTGTGAGTTTTTCAAGAGCATCAGCAGCATTATCGGCAACAAACGCGGCGATTTCCTCGGCACTTGCGGCCAGGCCGAAAACGTCGAGCGTCACACGGCGGATAAGCTGTTCGCGGTCGGCGGCGGCTTTTGGCATCGGGGCTTCGCGCTCGACCCGCTCTGCGATGGATAGTTTCCACAGCTCCGCCGGGTCCTTCGGGTCGGTGGGACGCGTCCAGCCGCCATAGGTGGTGTCCACGCTGTGTGTGAGCGTGACTTCGTCGCCTTCCTTGGCTTCGATGACCGCACCGACGCTGCCAGTGCTGAACTCCTCCTCGTATTTGCCGGCGCCGATGGCGACGCCGTGGCCCCTGACTTCGCAGAACTCGCCGGGCGCGAGCCGGTAGGTTGCCATTGGCGTAATGCCCGTGTAGCGCGGGCCTGAGACTCGAATTTCCAGGCCCTTGGCGTCGCGTGCCGTGTGCGGATCGTATTGATGCCACGTCTCCGTTTTGAAAATGACCGGTTCCTTCCCCGAGTTGTGGAAGAGCACGCGAGCTTTGAGCACCGTGCCAAGCGCATACTGCTTTGCATTCGGCTCCAACAGCCAGGCGGCGCGCAGGCCGTTGGCCGCGGCCACGCCCCACGCGGCGGTCTTCAGTTCGGCGGGCAGCGGCTGGCCCGGCCGGAGTTTTCGCATTGCGTCAAACTCCAACGGCGTATCCGCCCAACTCACCGGCGCGGTCGAAATAGCCGTAATCTCGTCCAAGAGCGCCACGACATCCGCCTGGGTCCAGTCGTGCGAAGCATCGAGTCGCGGGCGCAATGCCGCGAGTGATGGGGCTTTCTCGTCTTTGGGATATTGTTTGAGAAAGCTGTCAATCTCTCGGGCCAGGTGCCCGATGAGCGCACCAGGAATTTTTCCATCTGTCCGCGCATTGGCCTGCCACTTTTTGAAAAGCGCTTGCGCGTATTCGTGTTTCGGTTTCATGTCAGTGGTCGCGGGTTTCTGTATTTCGCCGGATTTTTCATCCATGGCGCCGAGCATCGCGAGGGGAATGGCAATAGCCGCTGCGATTGCCAAAGCACTGGCGGCGAGCACCACCGACACGCGACGACGATTGAGGTTTTGACTAAGTACGGCGGCGAGGCGGCTTTCGAGTGAGGATTTGCGGGCCATCGCGAGTCCGCAGGACTGCGTCCAACGCGAGGGGGAAAGAGCCGTGACAACGTCGAGCAAATGTCCCGCGTAGGCGGACGGCCGCACGCCGCTGGCCAGAACCAGATCGTCGCAGGCTCGTTCACGCTCGACGCCAAGACGCCAGGCGGCGAACCACACCAGCGGATTGAACCAGTGCAGCGCACAGGCGAATTGTGTCAGCAATTGAGCCAGAGTGTCGCGACGCTTGACGTGGGCGAGTTCGTGCAGCAAAACGGATTGGAGTTGTTCGCCGCTCCATTGCCGCGCGGCTAAGGGAAGCATGAGACGATAGCGCAGAATACCCCAGACTACGGGAATCGTCTTGTCCGGATGCATCAGCAGCGTAACTGGGCGAGTTATCCCAAGCTGTAAACACACCGCGTCAAGAGCCGTGACGATGGGATCGTGCTTTGGATTTTCTTGTCCTGACGATCCGATGATCGTTGCTTGCCGTTCGGAATTCCAGAGCATCCAACGAGCGGCCATGAGTCTCAGGATCAGCACGCAAAAACCAATCGCCCACGCCAAAGGCAATGCACCTAACCAGTTCCAACCTCCCGCGTCAGGCGCGGGCGGGGCATCCGCTGGCATCAACGCCGGCCTTGTTTGGGGCAATGCGGCGGCAGGTTGGACCGCTGCCGCGTTGGGTGGTGCGGCTTCGTCAGGCTCCGCAATCTGTGGCGGGTAACCAGCGCTGGCTCCCGGACTGGCAACGGAGGGCGGACTTTTGGCCACCACAGCCGAAGCGGGTGCAACGCTCGCCCATTGCGGCAGCACACGCCATTGCGGCAACAACGCCGACATCACCGGCACGGCAATCATGGCGATCATCGCCAGCAGCCACACGAGATGGCGCGTGGCCGCCGAGTCGCGCCTTAACAGCATGGCCGCGATGGCCGCCAATGTGAGGAGGGCCGCGCCTTTGATGGCGGAGTCCACTAGCAGCAGGCTCGACAAGCTGAAAACCCCGGCAAACGTGAGCATGGTACGATTCATGTCAGTGTCCCTCCCGCTGGGCCTGTTCGATCAACGCAATCAGACGCTTACGCTCGTCGGCCGACACCTGGTCCTTCCGCGAATGCAAATGCGCAGCGAGCGCTTCTTCCAGAGAGCCGCCAAAAAACGTCTCCAGCACCCGCTCAAATGCCCGGCGCCCGGCTTTGTCTTTCGTCTGGCGAGGAGCATAGATCACCTCGCGACCGCTTTCCCGTCGCCTCAGGTGTCCCTTTTCCTCCAGGATGTGCATCATGCGGCGGACCGCCATCACTGTCGGCGGCGAGGGAATGGCCAGGGCGACCTGGTTTACCGTCGCCTCCCCGAGCGCGAAGACAGCGTCCATGATCTGCCTTTCGCGCCGACTTAGTTCGGATGATTCAGCCATGACAAGATTCCCGCCGTGACAGGGTCGCCATGCGTGGATAAAAATGAGCGGACAATTCTATTCGTTAATATTTTAACGCTTGTGTGCGCGATGGCAAGTGCAAATGCGTTAAATTTTTAACGTATGGATGAATTGCAGTTAACAAGGTGTGGTTTCGAATCTCACCGCGGCCAATGAGTTACCGGAAAGGGCAGGGCACTGGCAAAGCGCGATTCTATTTCGCCCCCACTTTTGCGCGCTCCGGTTCCCGATAGATCGTCCCGGCCTTCATCACAAAACAGACCTTGCGCAGAGCCCTGATGTCCTTGGTCGGATCGCCCTCGACGGCGATCAGATCTGCCAAAAGTCCCGTTTGCACGGCGCCACGGTCGGAGAGCTTCAACCCCTTGGCGCACACCGACGTGGCCGACATGATCGCTTTCATCGGCGTCAGGCCGCAGTCCACCAGGCACTCGATCTCGCGTGCATTGAGGCCGTGATTGAAGACGCCGGCGTCGCTGCCGTTGATGATGGTGACCTTGGCGTCCACTGCGGCCTTGATCATCGCTTTGCGGGCGTTGGAAACCTTGGTGGCCGGGCTGTTGGGCCAGTCGGCGGGCGGGTTGCGCGAGATTGACGTGGACAGCGTGGGGCAAAAAGCCACGCCCTTTTCGGCCATGAGGCGAAACACTTCAATGTCGCCGTCGTTGCCATGCTCGATGGTGTCAACGCCGGCGAGTGTGGCCATGCGCATGCCTTGCTTGGTGGTGGAGTGCGCCACGACCGGGATCTTCTTCTGTTTGGCGACCTCGACGATTTTGTCCATTTCCTCCTGGGTGAAGGTGACGCGGGCGCCCATTTTTCCGCCCCACACATAGTCGGCGTAAAACTTGATCCACTCGGCCCCCTTGGCTATCTGATCGCGGACGACTCGAATGATGGACTCGATGCTGTCAACCTCCTCTGCTCCTTCCGGCTGGCCGTACCTGCCCTTGAATACAATGGCCCGCGTGCTGACCAGCATGTGCGGACCGGGAATGATACCCTGGTCGATTGACTGTTTGATGCCGACGTCGGCATAAGCGGCGCCTTCGGTGCCCAGGTCGCGAATGGTGGTAAAACCGGCCATCAGCGTGTTGCGGCAATGATTGGTAGCCCGGCAAACCCGCAAGGCGAGCGGTTCCTTGAGAACCTGGTCATTCCACGAGGTCTCGCTGTAGGAATGCAGCAATACGTGAGTGTGCGCGTCCATCAAACCCGGCAACAGCGTCGTATCGGGCAAGGCCACAACCTTGGCGCCAGCGGGGACGGCGATTTTGTTTTCCGGGCCGACCTCGCTGATCTTGGTACCCTTGACAACAACAATCCAGTTTGCATGGACCTCGGCGGTTACGCCGTCGATGACACGGGCGGGCTTGAGGACGATGGCAGCGCCTTGTTCATCATTGCCCGTGTTTGTGACCTCTGCGTTGTTTTCTAAGGAGGACGCAGTTGATTGCTGTCTTGGTGGTACGGTAGCACCGGCAAAAGCCAAAAACGCAATGCTGAAACAGCAACCGCCTAAAAAGAAGCGTTTCATATCCATGTCCTTTCCGCATGTGGTTGTTCGCCGCTGCGCGGACCGCGCCGGCAGACTCAAACAGGATGAACTTATGTAGCATCGTCTCTTGGCGAACGGAGATGTCAACGGAAAAGTGGAATCACGGCACGGCATCGATCCAGATGAAACCGCCGGGGACCACGCGCATGCGGAGCTCATTGCCTTCCAACAGTTTCATGCCGACGAGGGGATCGGTGTTTGCGGCGACCACCAGAATGTTTCGGGGTTGGGTGTCCCAAATGACGATCGCCGCATATTCATCGAGCATCTGAATTGTTCCGTCAGCAAGCTTCGTAGGTTGTCGGCAAACCCACGGCAGTGCGAGCGAAGCCACTTGGGAAGGTGGCAGGCACAGAAATCCGGAAAAACCCGTGTCTATTACTGCATCCACGTTTTGGCATTGGCCGGTATCATCCTCAATGTACACGGCGATCCGTGCCTCCAAACGCGCATCGACAAGGCCCGAAATCATGACCGCTCCAACGTGGGTTGGCCTCCAAACCGATCCACCGCAACATGGCCGATGCGAAGGCAAAACGGCTGAGCGTCGGGCTGGCGGGCGTACAACTGTTGGCAGGCTTCCAACGTGTCGTCCGCGAGTTCGTAGTCGCCAGTCTCAATATCAATTGCGACAACTCTGCCATGATTGCCTTTTTCGGTCTCATGGCGAATCTTGGATTCAAAAAGCTCGGTGCCCCGGCGGGCGAACTCTTCTTTGCTGTATCGCGGCTGTCTTGGCAACATGTTGGGGCCTCCGGGGCGGCACCTTGGCGACATGCCGCTGACGTCAACGAACTCGGAAGATATGAGAAAATATAGCCGTTTCCGCGGCGATCTGCAATCGCTTGCGTGCTGAAGCGCCCGACGAGACTCCATGTGAACTCTGAGGCAACAGCCTCTATTTGCCTTTTTCTTTTTCGGCACGAATCTCAATCTTTTCGCCTTTATTTCGCAACCATTCGACAGTTTTCAAATACCACGGCCCTTGTTCGTCCACCATATGCGGAGGTATCGAGTCCAAATTTCTACCGGAAATCCACTCGACCGCATTCTTGCCACCGAACGGTTCTTTTTGGTGGTAGTCTGCTCCCGCTTCCAACAGCAGGTAAGCAATTGGATACGCTGGGCGGGACACTGCTAACATCAAGGGAAAGTATCCTTTTTCGTTCTTATGATGGATATCCGCTCCCGCTGCTATTAGCAGCTTCGCATTCTCTGTGCGTTGGTTTCCAATGGCATAAAAAAGTGGTGTCTCGCCAGGATTGAACTTGCTCCCCTTATTCACCAAATTGGGATTTCCACCATTCTTCAATGCCTGGTCTAGCCAAAACGGATTATCTGCCAGCGCCGCCTGACTCATAACTGATTGTCCACGCTCATTTAGGATATTGGAATCAGCTTTGTGCCCGAGGAGTTTGCTGTATCCTTTTTTGTTTTGTGCCCAAAGGCATCGCAATAACGGCGTGACGCCATATCGCCCCTTCGCATTTACGTCCACGCCTTGCTTCACGAGTTCATCAATGGTTTTCTCGTCGCCTTGTTCGGCTGCCTGAACCAGTTTCAAGACTTGCGGGTCAGAGAACAGCGATTTTGCTTCCAATTTCTCTAGTTCAGGCGGTTCGCCGCCGCTGCCGATCACAAAGCATGTAACGAGTGAAGCAGCAAAAAACACAGTGGCATTTGAGCTGAATTTCATGTTTTTGACTCCACTGCAGAGCATTTGCCGGGCGTGTGGCACCTTTGTGGCATGCCCTGGCAGAGCGAGCATCCGTCAACTTCAGATCGTCCATTTCAATTTTCACGGGCCGCATTCCCGCGACCCAGAGTCTAACGGGGAGCGGGTGTCATTGCAATGGCCAGGCCCCATCAATACTACAGCGCTGATTATCCCCCTGAGATAGGTGTTTATCCCAAGCGACCCGCCTCCGTCGGGCCTGCCCCGGCTTAGCGACGACTGATCGGCTAAACCGCTTGCGCAAGAAGTTCCGCCTCCGCCGGGCTGGTCCCGGCGGAGCGACGACTTTATCGCTCTTACTTCGCTGGCTCCCAAGATTACAGCGCTTAGCCGGCTTGGCTTGTCAGTCGTCGTCCCGCCGGGACAAGCCCGGCGGAGACAAGCTAAACCAACGCTGTAGCGTTAAGGGAATGGCACGATTGTCACGGGCGCTTTGTTGCGCGCCACCCTGCCGAAATCGGAACGCCTTGCGATTGTAAATCGACGGCGGGTACCCCTTGAAACGAATATTTGGCAGAGGCAGGCGAAAATCAACGTAAAGTATTTGTTTTCAACATCTTGCGCATGCACATCTTGGCATGCCCGTGCGGCTTTCTTCTGGATTCATTTCACAGGGGTCTGGGGGGGTCGTGAAATGAAACGAATCCTGAAATGAACGGCCCCTCATCCCCGACCCCTCTCCCCGGAGTACCGGGGAGAGGGGAGTAGCGCTGTGGCCAAACATTTGTCCTTGGTTATCCCGCTCCGCCTGTTTAGAATCAAAACACTCAGCCCACCATTGAACACGGCGCCAAACCCCGCCTCCCCGCGTTCTTCGAGGATGAACCGTGGACTATTGCTTTGTCTTGGTCCTGGTTTTGCTTCTCCTGACCGTCATCACGTTGGTGGGTCATTTCCTTTGGGTGATGACCGCCGCGGTGTTCGGCGCACTTTTCAAATTTGACGACGCTGCAACGTCACCCAAACCTCTTGCCAGCGCGGATCGAGGTTCCGTCAGAGGCGGTGAACGCTCCGACATTGAGTGCATTCTCTGCGGCCAGCTTTTCGTGCGCCGGCACCGCACCTGTCCACAATGTGGCCTGGACTGCAAGCAAGAGGAAGCCGTTGAGCTTCGCGACCTTGATACCACGGCCCGCCAGCTTGGCCGGCTGGCGCGGCTGGACGAGACGCAGCGCGAGGTCATGGAATCGACGCTGGGCACGGTGGATCGGCGGCGGCATGAGTTGGTCAAGCGACTCGAGCAAATGACCGGTTTCGCCAAGGAGTTAAAACCGCAGCCGAGCCAGCCGGCAGTGTTGGAACCCACGCCGCCGCCAAAGACAGCGCCTGCCGAGCAACCGATCAACGATTTGGCCGAAATCAACACCATTCTTTCAAGCAACCCCGATGTCCGCCAATGGTCGCCCGAACAGCGATCAAGGGCGTTGGCACTTTATCGCGCTCAAATGCCCAACGTATGGGCGCGCCTTGGACCGGCGCAGTTGTTGCCGTTAGCACGTTTGCTGCGCCTGGCCGGTTTGAGTAGCAGGGCATTGGACCTTTACGGGCTTTTGCTGCTGCATCATCCGCAAAGTTGGCAGGCGTGCGAGGCTGTGGTCGAAGCCGCAACTCTTGCTCATCAATTGGGCCAGCCCGAGGCCAGGGCCGCGCTGATCCAAAAGGCTGCAAGCTTGCCGTTGACGGAAGCTCAGCGGCAATTGCTAGAGCAATTGCAAACCCCGGCCGTTGCCGCGCCCATTGAACAGGATGAGATTCCCACCGTTCTGCCCATTCAACGCTCAACACCGGCAGCGCCAGCATCTGCTGCCTTGGTCAAGCCCCAAATCGAGGAACTGCCGACCGTTCCCCGTGCGCCACGACGCAGCATTGGCGAAATGCTGGCGGCGTTCATGGAAGAGCGCAACATCCTTTGGGGCGAATTGGTGGGCGGCTTGCTCATCGTTGGATGTTCCATTGCACTGGTCATCAGTCTCCGTGAAAAGCTGGAGGAAATCCAATACTTCCCGTTCCTGGTGGTCGGCTCGGTTGCGGCAGCGCTGCTCGGCGCGGGTCGTTACACACTTAGCCATTGGAAGCTGGAAGCGACAAGTCGCGGTTTGCTGGTGATTGGCACGCTGCTGGTGCCGCTCAGTTTCATGGTGTTGGCGGGCGTGGCGTCAGGGCGGGAAGGCGGTTTGTTGGAAGCCGCCATGGAAATCGGTGCCATTGCGTTTTTCACGTGGCTGGTGCGGGGTGCTACCGGAGTGCTGCTGCGCCAGCCCATTGGCCCGGCTGCACCACGGCCGGACTGGTTGACCACCCTGGCCATCATGGGCGCCTCGGCAAGTCAATTGTTGGTGCCGCACATCAAAGAGAATGACTTCGCGCGAGAGTGGTTGGGCCTGGTTGGTTATGTGCCGGCGGCGCTGCTCATCTTGACTCAAGGAATGACATGGCAGTCCGTTTATCGGCGGGA
>DASRAT010000635.1:0-4562 GCA_035638015.1 Gemmataceae bacterium
TACCTCAACTTGAATTTGTATTGTGCCATTCCCATCTCCTTTTGCGTGGTCGGCCTGGTGGGATATGTTCTGGAAATCGGCCTCATTCGTTTCCTTTACGGCAGACCGTTGGATACACTGCTCGCCACCTGGGGCGTGGGCATCCTTTTGCAACAGGCCGTTTTGCTCCGCTTTCGCGCCGACCTGCCGTCCATGGATTTGCCCAAGGAACTCCAAGGCGGCGTCAACATCGGCGACGTCACCATTCCCATTTACCGCATATTCATTGTCGGAATAACTGCGGTGTGCTTGGTTGGCGTTTACCTCTGGTTTTACAAGACTTCGTTTGGCCTCAAGATTCGGGCGGTCGTGCAAAACCGGCCAATGGCCGCCGCCCTGGGCATTTCGACGCGCCGCGTCGATTCCTTGGCGTTCGCCTTTGCTAGCGGGCTGGCCGGCGTTGCTGGTTGCATCGCCGCTTACCTCTATCGCGTGGAAAGCAACATGGGCTCCGGCTACGTGATCGACAGCTTCATTGTGGTCACGCTCGGCGGCATGGGTTATACGTTCGCCAGCGTTCCTGGCGGCGTGGTCGTCGGCTTTGAAAGCGGTTTTCTGTCCAAAATCATGGGCAACGAAGAACTGGCCAAGGTTGCCGTGTATATGCTTGTGGTCCTATTCATCATGGTTCGGCCAACGGGACTATTCGCTCCCAAGGAGCGCAGCTATGACTAGCGCGCTCTTGACCGATCTGGGATCGCCGCGGAAAAATCGCTGGCTGCAAACGGTCTTGCTGATGGCGTTTTTGGCAGTGCTGTTTGCACCTCCGGTCGCCTTTGCGGACGACATTTACACCCGCAATCATTTTGCTAGGTTTGCGTGCCTGGCGATCTTGGCCTTGAGCGTCGACCTCATTTGGGGCTACACCGGTCTTTTGAGTCTGGGACAAGGGCTTTACTTCGGCATTGGCGCCTACGCCGTGGGATACTCACTAGCCCTTCAGAAGGCAGCGACGGCACAGGACTTGCCCTTTGTGGCTGCGCACGACATGGCCATGCCGGGTTTCATGGCTGTCATGGGCAAGCTGACCGCCGTGCCCGTTTGGATTCGGCCGCTCATCAACATATGGGTCGCTTTGGCCGTCGCTGTGCTGCTGCCCACGTTGATTGCCGCCTTGTTCGGATGGCTCACCTTTCGCCTGCGGATCAAGGGTGTCTTCTTTGCGCTGATCACGCAAGTGCTGATCCTGGCCATGTATCAACTGGTGGTCAAGTACCTCGAATTCACGGGCGGTTTTGTGGGGATGCAAGGATTGCCGTGGTTAAATCTGTTCGGCGTATATCAATTCAAGGACTCTGCCGATTTGTACTACCTCATTGCCGCCGTGCTGGCGATTTCTTTCCTTGGTTGTTACTGGCTGGTGAACAGCAAGTTCGGCATGGTCCTGACAGGCATTCGCGATAATGAAACGCGCGTTTTGGCGATGGGTTACAACACGGCATTATGCAAGACTTTCGTGTTTGCCATCGCCGCCGCCATGGCCGGGATGGCAGGCGCCCTTTACGCCGCCGCCAACCGGACAATCGGCCCGGAGTTCTTCAAAGTCGATTTTTCCATCGACGCCGTCATCTTTGTCGCCGTGGGCGGCCGAGGCACGTTGTTTGGCGCCGTGCTGGGAGCGTTCCTGGTGCGCTATGTCAGCACCACGATCAGCGACGACCATCCCGAAACCTGGCGATTCATTCTTGGCGGATTGTTCATCGCCGTGGTCCTGTTCCTTCCCTACGGGATCATGGGCGCTTTGCGGACATTGCCAAACACGATCAGGACTTGGTCAAGAAAACGTTCGCCAGAACCGCAACCGTTAGAGAGCGATTTGCCTGCCGCTCCTTGACCGTCGCGGCTCTGGCAACTCCTTTGAGGAGTGACCATCATGGGCTTCCAGTCCAAACTCGTTCCCGAAGACATCCTCCACGTCAGCGATGTGACCGTCAGCTTCGGCGGTTTCACGGCCCTCAAGGATTTGGACCTGACCATCGAGCGTGGCGAACTGCGCGTCGTCATTGGGCCCAACGGCGCCGGCAAGACTACGCTCCTGGACGTCATCACCGGCAAGACCAAACCCAGCGCCGGCAGCATCACGTTTCAGCCCGAAAGCCATCCGCCGCGGGACATCACTCGTTTGCCAGAGCAGGCCATTGCCCGGCTGGGCATCGGCCGCAAATTCCAGACACCCAACGTGTTCAAAAGTTTGACGGTGCTGGAAAACTTGCGGCTGGCTCTCAAGGCGCCGCGCGGCGTGTTTGCCACGCTGATCGCCTCCTTTACTCGGGACGGCCGGGCTCGCGTGCAGGAGATATTGGAAACGATTGGGCTTACCGCCAAGGCCAATGCTCTCGCCGGCATTTTGGCTCACGGCGAAAAGCAGTGGCTGGAGCTGGGCATGCTCATGGCCCAAGATCCTGAGCTGCTGTTGGTGGACGAACCGGTCGCCGGCATGTCGCCGCGCGAGACTGAGAAGACGGGCGAGTTGTTGTCGGCGCTGGCCCGCAAGCACACGCTGCTGGTCATCGACCACGACATGAATTTCGTCCGTCAAATCGCCCACCGCGTCACGGTGCTTCACGAAGGGCGTTTGCTCTGCCAGGGCACGATTCAAGAAGTTCAGCGCGACCCGAAAGTGATCGAGGTCTATTTGGGACAGGATCGGGAGACTGATGCTAAACATCGAGCAACTGTCCACAGCGTACGGTGAAAGCCTGATTCTGCGCGACGTGAGCCTCCAGGTGCGGCCCGGCGAGGTGGTTTGCCTCATGGGCCGCAATGGCGTGGGCAAAACGACGTTGCTCAAGAGCATCATGGGCCTGCTGCGTCCGCGCGCTGGACGCATTACCTTCTTTGGCCGCGAATTGACCCGCGCCACACCGGACATTCGCGCCCGCGCCGGCCTCGGCTACGTTCCGCAAGGCCGGGAGATTTTTCCCCAGCTCACCGTGCTGGAGAATCTGCAAGTCGGCATGCTGGCCAACCCCAAACGTCCGCGTCAGGTGCCCGCCGCGGTCCTGGACTTTTTTCCCGCCTTGAAAACCATGCTGAGCCGCAAAGGCGGCGTGCTCAGCGGCGGTCAGCAGCAGCAACTGGCCATCGCCCGCGCCCTGGTTGCCAATCCCAAGGTGCTGATCCTCGATGAGCCGACTGAGGGCATCCAGCCGAACATCATCACGCTGATTGGGGAAGTTCTGCGCACACTCAAATCGGCGGGCCAAGTCTCCGTTCTCCTGGTCGAGCAATACTTCGAATTTGCCGCCAAGTTGGCGGATAGGTATTATGTGATGGAGAAAGGGGCGATCGTGCTAAACGGCGCTGCGGCGGACCTGGACAGGGAGAAGATCAAACCCTATCTGGCGTTTTGATGAGGATGCTCTACCCACGAGGAGCTGGGAAGGTTTTAAGCCGGCTCGCATCCTTCACCCCGTCCCTTTTTTGTGCGGAGAAAGTTCGGGGAACATGTAACCGCCTGACATTTGAAAAATGCCAGTGGGCCGTCGCAGCCCTCTCTCACTTCATGGCCCCACGTCTCCAACGACGTGGGGCCATTTCACTTCAATCTGCGGTCCCTAGTCTGCCAAGCACGGCAAGGGCCTGTTTCCGCACGGTTTCCAGGGAACCGGCGTCTTGTTTCTCACGCGTGACATCAGCATTAAATGCGTCGACGTCGATAACGTTGTTGATGGCGTCCCTGAGGAATTTTGCCGGAGCGCCGGAACTGCACGGCCATGTCGTGACGTGGAGGCAGCCAACTGTAACCGCGGCCGATGGTGTAAGGGCGCGACGTTGCGGGCTGTCACCCTCGTCGACCGTGGCACCCGGCGACATCTTAAGTCCCTCTATACATCAATGGACGCCAGCCGCTCTAAAGCCGCGTAATCAGGCAAAGACGAATTCCAGCGACTGCCATAAACCAGGGAATCGCCGCCGGTCGCGACAACCTCGACGTCGTTCGTGGTCTTGGATACACACCCATCGACGCCGATGAGCCGGGTCGGAGTACCAGGCGCGCCCGCGACCGATCGCAATGCTGACCAGCCCGGCGGCGTGCGCTGCCAGAAAGTATTGTGCAGGCCCCCATTGTCTCCGACGGCAAAGACGTCGATGAAATCTGGGGAACGGCTGCACGCCGCGATTGGAGCCATCGGTTCCAAACTGACCGCAGTGCCCCCGATCATCTGTGTTGCAGGAACCGGAAGGAAAGCGATTGGATTGACGATGTACCAGGTGTTATAAAGGCGCCAGTTGGGGTCGCCATCGCGACGGCCGATGTAGAAAACGTCGACAGTCCCGACGTCTCGGTTCACCGCGACAATGTTGGCCAGCGGATGAAGTCGCACTGCCGGGTCGCCGAGCCGAAACGGGATGGCCCATACGCCGCCAGTCACCGAAAAAGTCGATTGCAGCAAGCCGTCGTCGCCAGCCCAGAACAGATCGATCCGATCCGCGAGCGGACTGACTGCTGCTGGCCGGTTGGTGAGTCTGACCGGGCTCGTGGCGGCGGGACCAATCGGCGATCGCAGGACATCCAGCGC
>DASRAT010000636.1:0-3538 GCA_035638015.1 Gemmataceae bacterium
GGTTGGCGTCGCCCCGAGCGACGCCTGAAACTTCCACGTGAGACCGGGCTTGCCCGTGATCTCGTTACACTTTAGGACGAGCCTTCGGCCCGTCTTCAATGAGGTCATAAGAAGTATCCAGATTACCAATCCGACCGGCGACAGCTTGCGAACGCTTCGTACGATCGTCATTTTGGAAGCTATTGGCAACGCGGAAGCATTGCAAATGTTGCGTGAGTTGGCCGGCGGCGCGAAAGGTTCACGCGTCACCGAGGCGGCACAGGCGTCGCTGACTCGTCTAGAAGCCAAGCACAAAATGATCGGCGGCGCACCCTGAAATGGCGTAAAGCAATGAGATTGCCTGGCAAAAAACTCCGGCTCCTCTTTGCGCTACCAAGCAGTTTGTCAGTCATTGGAATTGCAGTCTTTGTTGCAACAACAAAACCTTGCCCCGGCATCACTGAAGAGAACATCTATCGTATCCGTCGCGGAATGTCCGTCGAAGAAGTTAATTCGCTTTTTGGTGTTTCCGGTGAGCTTAATGCGGAACTCGGCCATATTACCTACGGCTGGAAGAATAACGATTTCATTGTTGGGGTGTCGTGCTTCGATGATTGGACGGTAGATGGCGTCTTGTTTCGTCGAGTCAACGAACCTGGTAGAGTTGTTTTCGTTCCTATCAACAATCCAACGCTTTTCGAAAGATTGACGGGTTGGTTTTGGGGCAAGCTACTGCCAAAAAATGCGGATAGCCGATAACTTGTAGCCCCGGGGCGGCGTACCGGAAGAAACAGTTGTGGCGGTGCTGGAAGAAGGTTTGGGCAAAGAGCCGCGAACGTAGTAAGCGGTTGGCCGGCATCGATTGACCGGATTAGATGCCGCTTACTACGTGCGCGGCTCCTGCTGAACGCTTACGACTTCTTTTTCTTCAGCGTAATTACCACAAAGGCATCCGAAAAATCTTTCGGCCGCATATCCGAGACGCCGTAGCCCAGGCGCATGGTGTCGTCTTTCAGCTCGTAAATTGCCGGCATGGCTTTGCCTTTCGTGAGGATGTCGATCTGCTTGGGGCTTTTCGTTTCATCCAGCTTGTAAGCCTCGTCCTTGAAATCCTTGCCGTTTTCCGAGGTGCTCAGCTTGTCGCCCTTAAACACCAGAATGAGGGTCTTTTCTTTCTTTTCCTTGCCGACATCTTTGCCGCCGACGATAACGGCGACTGCTTCCCAGGAACCCTGGAGCAATTCCTTGTCGCTTTTGCCTTGATCCGCACGGGCCTGCACAAGGAAACAGACGGCCAAACACGCGGTCATCGAACCGATCCAATAACGCATCCTCGAACCTCCAAAAAGGGATGTAAACGTGGAAATTCATTCTACATTTCGAGGAAGGATTGCAAAGGATCACGTGCCGGCGGGGGCCCACAAGTGAGCATGAAGAGTTGGCTTAAAATGACATGTCCCTGGTCCGTCCGCATTTGCTGGACGGGCCAGGGACCTGATCGCCAGCGGAATTAACGTGTCTGCATTTCAACAGACACTTACCGCATTAGCGCGAATCTGCAGCACCGACGGCGATCGGCGCGGCCAGCGTCGCACGGGTCGGCAGCGGCGGCGCTGGCGGAGGCAATTCGGCCGCTGGCGGCAATTGCGTGGGCGGCGTATTGGCCCTTGGTGCGGTCGCCGTGGGCTGCACTTTTTGAGCAGGCGGCGCCATGACGGGCAATGATTGCGGCGTTGCTTGCTGAACGGGCCACGGCGTTGCGGCCGGCGACGTGGGCGGCGCTGCCAGGATCTGGAGCCGTGGGGCTTCGGCCGTCGCCCAGTTCCGCGAGTCGAGCAGGGCAGCCACGGGCGTCGGCGCCGGCTCCTTGGGGTTCGACGGCGGCGCTGTCAGCTGATACAGGTCATCGGTTTGCAAGAGGGCGCCAAGGTCCACAATCGCTTGCCATTGCGCGGTCAGCGTTTGCACGTAGGTTTGCAGGGCCTGGGCGAGCGTTTGCTGCGCGACCACGATGTCGCCGTATTGCACCTTGTCCGGCTGTTGTTGGTAACGCTGGTAAATCGCGCGGTAGACGCGGACCTGGTTGGGCAGCACGCTGTCGCGATAGTAGCTCGCCAGAGTGATGTTATTGCGGTAGCGCTCGTAGGCGTCGGCCAGGCGCTGCATCAGCTCGTTTTCGACGCGGGGTATTTCCTGGTTGGACCGCGCCAATTGGGCCTGGGCTTGCAGGATGTTGCCTTGATTGGCATCCCAAATCGGAATCTGGAAGCCGACCTGGACTCCCGCCTGGACGCGGTTGGGCTGTGACGTGTTGTCATTTTGCACGACGAAATGCGTCAAGATGTCCGGGACCGGCGTCACCCGCGCCAGTTGCAGCAGGATGCGCGATTTCTGGATGCCGTTGCTGGCGATGCCAATGTCGGTGTGGTTGGCAAGAATGTGGGCCCGCACAACGTCATAGGCGTATCCTGGAGCGATGGCCTCGGCATGGCCGGCCAGTTGCGTGGGCGGCATGTCGGGGGCGCTCAACGACGCGGCGAGCTGACGCCAGGCGGAGGTGTAGCGATTGCGGGCCTGGATCAAGTTGGCGCGAGCCTGATCGGCCAGCACGCGGAGTTGTAATGGCTCATAGGGGGCCGACACGCCGCCTTGCACCATCTTGATTTGTAGACCATAAACTTCGTCGGACAATTGCGACATCGCCTTGGCAATGGTCAGGTTGTCATAGGCCACCAGCACCGCGAAATAACCGCTGCGAACCTGAGTCATGACATCGATCTGCATGCGGCGAAGGGAAAGCTCAGCGCTTTGGTAATCCATGACGCCGGCGCCGCGGGCCAAACCTAACTTACCCCCGGTCACGAAATTCTGGTCGATAAAACCACCCAGCTGGCCGTTGGTGCCGGCCTGGCCGATGCTGTCGCCCTGGAAGCCCATGACGGGGTTGGGATAAAGCCCGGCCTGGATGGCCCGGCCCCGCGCGGCTTGCACGTCGGATGCGGCTTGTTGCACCAGAGGATTGTTGGCCAAAGCGATTTGCTCCAGCCCCGACAGGTCAAGCGGCATGCCGTTGGGTCCCGGCGCCGGCTGGGCAATGTCTTCCAGCGTGGGCATCGCCGGGTAAAGTGCCTGGATGGCCTTGTCTCGCTCAGGATCCTGAGGTTTCTTGGGATCGAGCGGCGGCACCACAATCGGCGTTGCGTTTGCACCCGGCAACCCTTGTGGCAAATGCAACAGCTTGTCCTGGGGCCCCTTGCCCGGCGGCACTTGCTTGGCGTCCGATTTAGGCGGCGCCGAGTTGAGCACAGTGCGCGTTTGCGTGTCGCGCGGCATCATGGCCAATTCCTGGGCCACCATGGACGCGTGCAAGTCCTGGTCCTGGTGCATGCACCCCTGGGACGCCTGCAAGGCGCACGCCAACATTGCCAACAACAGTAACCTGCGCGACATGGAAATCACCTCTTTGCTAATAGCGAACGCGCTAACGTCTGTATCGGCTGTGCGGGTTATCAGCTTGAGAGCAATGGCAATGAGGGGGAATTTCGTGAGACAGGGCAAG
>DASRAT010000637.1:0-4355 GCA_035638015.1 Gemmataceae bacterium
AGGCATATGCCTGTGCACTTTTTCGCCTTCTTTGCTTTTCCTCCGACCCCGCGCAAGCAAAGGCTCAGCAAGCGTTAGCTGGGCGAGCCCGGTCGAACGCACGGGTCCGCAAAAGAATAACAGCCAACAATTTTTAAAGCACTTCTCAAACGCCGCGGCAGCGGCAGGAGAACGACCATGAAACGATCAATTATCAGAAGGTTTCTCGGGCGCGGCCGTTTGTTCGTTTACCTCACCAGCCTGTTGGCTGTTGGCTCGGTTCTTGGCGTGGGCCAGGCCCGGGCCCAGGCGCCGGATCCCAGTCTGAATCCGAACTATGGTTCCGTGACGCTGAAGGCCGGCTTCACCCCGGATCCATTTACCAAGGCTCTCACGGCCGGCGGAGCCATCAAGACAAAGCTCGGCGGGGTGAATGCGCACGTTGCCAAGGCGCCCGACTTCAAGCTCCATTACACCGCGGGCAACGCGCCCTTGCGAATCTACGTGGAATCCAAGGGAGACACGACCCTGCTCGTCAACCTGCCGAACGGAGCCTGGATCGCCAACGACGACGGCGGCGTTGGCAGGAACCCGCAAATAACCATCACCAAGCCGCAATCGGGCCGGTATGACATCTGGGTAGGCACGTTCAACCCGCAGAACGTGGAGGCCACACTGAAGATCAGCGAACGCAAGGTCGAGGTCGCGAAGCCCCCCTCCGCTCAGCGCCTCATTGTTTGCACGACTGTCGACTGGGTGCAGGTCGATCTGGACGCCGGGCTGAAATGGTTTGGCCGCGACGTTCCCGGGCAGAGGGAGGCCCCGGAGACCAAGGACTCGCTGACTGCCATGCTCAAGAAACATGGCTTCGAGACGCAATACAAAGGCGTGAAAGGTGCCGGAAACTCCGTCAAGTTGCAATTGTTCGTGCGGCTGACGAAGGAATCCAGAACGCCAAATGCCGAGGTCTCCGAGCGCGCGGATCGAGAAGTCAAGGCCATCGCCGACATGGTCTACGGCGGCCAAAATGCGGTCGGCAAGAAGGTCTTTATCCTTGCGCCAAAAAAATAACGTCACGCACTTTCCATCGTCCCGACGTTCCAGCAGATCGAATACATTCACAACAATCCCATCCGCCGCGGCCAGTCGTTGCAGCGGCGCCGGCAAGTTAGCTTGTGCGTTCGAACGAAGGCATCCAACCAGAAAGGAAGGTACCCATGAATCACGACAGACCTGACATGGCCGATTTGCTCCAGCGCCTGGCACGGCTGGAGCGGCAGATTTGGGTCGGGAAGCGCCTCGGCCTGCTGGTCCTGACACTGGTGGCGGTTGTCGGACTTGCCGGCGCGGCCGCCCAACCTGCTGTGCCGGAGAGTTCCGTGGCGCGGGAATTCAAGCTGCTCGACAAGGACGGCAAGACGCGCGCCCGGCTGTTTATGACTGGCGCCGGCCAGCCGGCCTTTAGTTTATTTGACGAGAAGGGGAAGGAACGCATCTACATGCACATCAACAAGGACGGCGCTCGGTTCGTGTGCCTCGACCCGCAAGGCAATCGCATCATGAGCACCTTGGGGACGGAGGAGAAAGGGGGGAATGTCAGCGTTTTTGACGCAACCAACCAGAACCGCTTTGTGGCGAGTGCCAAAGGCGTTTTTGTCAGGGAGAAGTTCTTTGTCACGGATGACAAGGGCACCGGGCGCGTGCACCTTGTTGTGGGAGAAGAGGGGGCGTCCGTCACTTGCACCGATCCAGCCGGCAAAACCCCACTGGCGCAAGTGGGCGCCGCGACCGCACGAGACGGGTTTGGGTTCGCGACGTTTCGCGATGCCAAGGGCAATGCCCTATTCGGCATCTCGGACACCGGGGTTTTCGAGAAAAAATAACAAAGGCGAAGAAAAGGGGACATTCATAAATGTCCCCTACTTTTTGCTTATGATTACATGCTGTTTGTCTTGACCCTTTCCTGTCGTCCTTATTGTCAACTCTGCCACTATGTAACATGGAGATGGTGCAATGAAGAAACCTCTGGCTCTTAGGTTAGCCGTGATTCTTAACGCCGTTCTCCTCGTTGGAGCATTCGTCGGCTGTCCGCGGCATACGGAGACTGGGCGGAAGGAAACTGGGCGGAAGGATACGTTTATGCCCGGCGTCTCGCCGACGAGGCCCATGACTTTTCCTCACGTCATTACCGACAAGAAAACCTCATCATCCCAAGCTTCCAACAAATAACCAGCGAAAAAACATGCTCACAGCACTAGCCACCGCCGGACTTGCCTTTGCATTCCTTTGCGTCGTTTTTCGCCCACTTGAGCTCGTCTTTCCCGCCAAACCCGGGCAACGATTTTTCCGTCCCGCCTGGCTGACGGACATCTGCTTCTTACTGGGCCAATACCTGCTCTGGGGCGGAGTCGTTCTTTGGCTGCTGGTGTGTTTGAAAGATTGGGTGGGCGAGATTGTTCCCGAAGATTTCCGCCAGGCTGTGGCAGGGCAACCCTGGTGGTTGCAATCCGTGGAAGTGATTCTCCTCAGCGACTTCTTCATGTACTGGGCACACCGCATTCAGCACCGCGTGGGCTTTCTCTGGCGCTTCCATGCGGTCCATCACAGCATTGAACACATGGACTGGCTGGCTACCCACCGCGAGCATCCGCTCGACACGATTTACTCCATGACGCTGATCAACTTGCCGCCCATGATCCTCGGTTTTCCCCTGGAAACTCTCACGACCTTAATCTTGTTCCGCGGCCTGTGGTCGGTGTACCTCCACGCCAATGTCCGCCTCCCCATCGGCCCTCTCCGCCTGCTCCTCGGCGCGCCGGAGTTGCACCACTGGCACCACGCCTACACCCGCGACGCAGGCAACTACGCAAATATCGCTCCGCTCATGGACATTATTTTTGGCACCTACTACTGCCCCAATCACGAACCGGAGCAATTTGGTGTCAAGCAGCCCCCGGCCCGCACCTACATTGGCCTCATGGTCAAGCCGTTGCTGCCAAGTGAGGCGCCGAGGACTCGGTGAAAGAAGCGGTTGGTGAAGAAGAAAAAGGGGCCGGGAGCCGTTCCGGCGCTAAAGAAAAAATGGACGCAGCCGACGCCGCTGGAACCGCCCCCAAATTCTCACCATCTTTGCCTGACCTTAACACTTCCCAGCCCGTTCCTCCCCGCGTTCCCACAAAATCACATTTTCTAATTGTGACGCCCCCCGCGCCCCCTTATCATCCGTTGCACAGTCGTTTGTCGAAAACCCCCCGGTTTCATTACGGAATCCGCCATGCTTGGCACCGTTTGCTGCCGCATGGCAGTCTTTTTTGCCTTGAGGAAGAGGAGCCGAACATGACCGTCGAGCGTATTCAATTCGCACCGGTATTTGGTGCGGATGCTGATTTTCCGCCCCCCTATCCCGCCCATCGGGTGATGCCCAATTGGTACAAGGAGATGCCCGCCGAAAACTACGCTCCTGGAATGCAGCCGCCGGGAGAGGGAACTCGGACGGTCAAGAACTGCATCCCGTTTTTGGACGCGATGACCTGCGGCTATATCATTCCTTTGGCAGTCGATCTCAAGGTGACCATTGGCGCGAACGGCGAGTTTGTTGGCGACGCTTACCCCCGCAATCTCGTGGATGTCCACACACCCCAGCAAGTGCCGGGCGCGCCCTTTGAAAACAACTATCTACTGAAGTTCGTCAACCCATGGCTGATCCAAACGCCGCCGGGCTATTCCACGCTTTTTCTGCCCCTCTTGAACCGCTTTCAGCCAGGCCTCATGCCTCTTGCCGGTTTGGTGGAAACGGACCTCTTTTATCGAGCGGTCAATTTCCCCACGATCGTGACGGTCCAGCCGGGAACGACCTTTACCTGGCCGCGGGGTACGCCGCTCGTACAGGCCCTGCCCGTAAAGCGCGCCGAGTTTCATTCGGAGTTCGTGCCGCTCAACGTCGAAAAATACAACGAGACGAACGAAAAAACGCAGCACGTTCCGGAAAACTACAACTTCTACAGAGATAACATCTGGGAAAAGAAGGCTTATCGGTAGGGGACAGCGGGGCGGCACCCAGCGGATGAAAGTGAGTTCTGCCTCCCGCTCGTCGTAGGGCTATGCGTAATGTCAATACTCAAAATGACAATTCGGCAACGATTCGCGCAGCTTCTCGATTGCCGCGCCATTCACAAACGTGCTCAACGTATTCAGCAATTGCAGGTTGGTCAGGCCGGCCAGGGGCTTGAGCGACGCGTCATCGATGGCCGAGTTGAAAAGGTGGAGCATTTCCAGGTTCTTCATGGGGGCCAATTCCGTCAGGCCCGCCTTGAACAGCCTTACGCCGTTCAGGTTTAAGGCGCGCATGTTTTTCAACTGGGCCACCTCCTTCAGCC
>DASRAT010000638.1:0-4203 GCA_035638015.1 Gemmataceae bacterium
TAAAAGGGAGGAGCAAGGGACGTCGTCAGCACCGGCCGAGGCTTCAAGGGCAACAACGACAGGTCCCCGGCATATTGGGACGTCAACTCGCCCTAAAGAACCGGAACGAGCCGCGACTTTTTCAGCTGCGTCCAAAGAAGACTCTGACTCTTCTGGCATCTTGCTACCTTCATCATAACTGAACATACGTACACAATACAAGAGGAAAACTAAAAAAAACCGGGTGAGCCGCTGAGCGGTGTCTAACAAGATTGTCGGCCGCTGGTTTTCGGCCAGTTTGCCAAAATCGTGAGGCACACCCCCATCTGTGAAGACCGTTTTCTTTTCGGCCTGCAAAGGGTAAAACAACGCTGGCGCCGAGTTTCTGTTCTGGCGAGCCGGGAGCGTAAGCGACCGGAGGGATGTGTTGCTAAAGATCCAAGACCGACTATTATCAACGAGGTTGTAATCGAATAAAAATCTCGGCCACCATTCTGGGGGACGCATGGGGGCATGGGGCGTTGCTGTAAAACAACGCTGACACCGTCTTATCCCCTGCTAAAATCAAAATGGCTGCCGAACCAAAATCAAATGTGCCCGACGACCGCGGTGCCAAAACGGCTCCTCCATCGGTCATCCATGCCGCTGATTTGGCGTCGGGTCCGTCAGGAGGCGTGATCCGCGGAGACGAAATAGACCTCGCCCTGGCCATTATTCGCCGCCAACAAGGCCAGAATGTGGTAGGGTGCGGCGACGACCTCAAGGCGAATCGTCGCCTCGCGGAGAAAATCGAAGCCGCCGTCGGCCCTTATGTGCGCAGCCCGCCGCATAAACAAAACGCCGGCCCACGAGCGTTGCCACACTACCAGCAACAAGATCCCGACCACGAGGGTCATACGTTCTACGAAACCGCCAATCAAAAGGCGTTGAGGAAAGAGCCATGAAGTTCTTCACGCGAGATCGCTACCTTGCATTACAAAACCCGCACGAAGATGCCATGGACGCGGCCGACGCGGATTGGGAAGCAGCCGTGAACGCCTATGACGCCCAATTGAGATTAATCCGGCCAGCAATGCCCCCAACCGTCAGGCAGTTACTCGATGGGCTTTATCTTCACGACGCCCGCGTGCTCAGCATGGGCCAATGCGGCGAAACGTTTACCATCACGCTACAGCTCGATGTTCCGCCCAACGATCTTTTGACCATCGCTTACTCCCTGGCCGGCCAACCACAGGTGATAAAAGAGGCGTTCCCCTGGGTGCATAACGCCGACATCGCAAAATGGCTGTATGACGAGATGGAGTTAAACGAAAACGGCAACGGGAAACAATACATTCATGCGATCCTGCTCAGCAATGGCTGGGAAATCAACTTGCCCTTGAAGGACGTTCAATTGACCACCGCCGTTCCAATATTGCCTGCTCAGGCCACCAAAACCAATCGATCTGTGTTGCCTGCGGTGAAATCAGCTTGATCGACCACCCGCCGTTGGATTACACCCGTCAATCAACTATGACCCCTCTCTCCCAATCCACCGCCGCCCTCTTTTCCGACCCCTCGGCCAACCACGCCCGCGCCTTCTTCGCCACCAAGCCGCGCGCCCTCACCGACAAGGTCACCACCGTCCGCGAAGCCGTCGCCCGCCTCTTGCACGACGGCGATTACCTCGCCATCGGCGGCTTCGGCAGCGACCGTTTGCCCACGGCCGTCTGCCACGAAATTCTCCGGCAAAACCCGCAAAACCTTCGCTTCGCCGGCCACACGGCCACGCACGATTTCCAAATCCTCTGCGCCGGCAACCTCACCGGACGCGGGAAATTGCTGGCCAAGGTCGATGCCGCCTACATTGTCGGCCTTGAGGCACGCGGCCTGTCGCCACATGCCCGCCGCGTCATGGAATCGGGCGAAATCGAAGTGACCGAATGGACCAATTATTCCCTGGCCGTCCGCTTCAAGGCTGCCGCGATGGGCCTGCCGTTTTTGCCCTGCCGGTCAATGCTCGGCACCGACACCTTTCGCCACAGCGCCGCCCGCGTGATCGAATGCCCGTTCACCGGCGAACGGCTGACCGCCTTGCCCGCCCTCTATCCCGACGTGGCCGCCATTCACGTTCACGAGTCCGACCGCTTCGGCAATTGCCGCATTCGTGGCACAACGGTGGCCGACATCGACCTGGCTCGCGCCGCCAAACGCCTCATCATCACCTGCGAACGGCTCATCCCCAACGACGACATCCGCTCCGACCCGACGCGCACTGTCCTCCCCTTTTACTGCGTCGATGCCGTCTGCGAAGTGCCCTACGGCAGCTATCCGGGCAACATGCCTTACGAGTATTTCTCGGACGAGGAACATTTTTGCCAGTGGCTGGATGTGGAACGCGATGTGGCGAGCTTGCAGGCGTTTTTGCAGAAATATGTTTTAGGCGTGACCGATTTCACGGAGTACTTGCAGCTCTGCGGGGGAATGGCCAAGATGCAGCAGTTGCGGCAGAAGGAATTGCTTTTGGAGCGTTGACGTGGCGATCACTCACCGAAATCTAACAAGTTCGTAGAAGCCTTGCCGTTTGCTTTTCGTCTGCCGTTTCTATGCGGCGGTGCCGTTGAGGCCCCGACCTTCGGCTCCTCTGCCCCTTCCAGCCGATCTCCCACCGCCACGCCGTCCAGCCGCGCCTGGATTTTCTTCGCATAATTCGCAGACAATTCAAAACCAATCCACTGCCGCCCCAGCTTTTTCGCAACGGCCAGCGTGGTGCCGCTGCCTCCGAACGGGTCCAGCACGATTTCTTCGGGATTGGAGCAAACCCGTATGATGCGACCCAGCAACTGCTCGGGCATCTGACAGCCGTGCCAGCCGGCCCGTTGTTTGAACGTGCCGCAGACGCGGCTGACGTGCCAGGTGTCTTCCTCCGGTTGAAATCCATCCGGCAAATCCTGCGGTCGCAAGATCCAGGTATCATCCGGCAATCGACCATCGGGATTTTGTCGGGCATCAGCATAAATCGTCTGCCGAGCTGAAGGCACACGGATGGCTTTGGTATTGAAGGTGAATTTCTTGCGGTCCTTCACAAAGTGAAAGAGGTGCGTGTGACTGCGGCTGAATTTCTTGGTGCAATTGACGCCAAAGGTGTAATACCACACCACCCAGCTGCGGCAATGAAAGCCCAGATCGTTTTGAAAAATCAATTTCAACTCGGCGGCATAATCGTCGCCGATTGCCAGCCAAAAGGTGCCGTCCGGCTTGAGGACACGATGCACCGCTTGGCCCCAGGCCTTAGTCCAGGCGAGATACTGCTCGGGGCCGCGGCGGTCTTTGTAAACGTCGTAGTCGTAGCCGATGTTGAACGGCGGGTCCGCGAAAACGAGATCCACCGAACCCGCCTCTAGCCGTCCCATGCCTTCAATGCAGTCGCCTTGATGAAGGTGGTTCCACTCCATGTTTGCATCCTATTTGCAGATCACAAGTAGCATTACGTTTTTATTGTACTGCCTTGCGCATGCTTCACGCTCCGAGCGATTCTTTTAACGCCCGCAATTGCCCGCCCAAATCCGCAACGGTGCTCTGAAGCTCCACAACTTGACTTCGTATCCCCACCACTTCCGCTTGCAACGCCGCAAGCTGGGTCTCCATCACGGCAGCCTTTGCCGGCTCAGTTTGCACGCGCGGTGATTCTGAAACCGGGGTAGTCGAGACCGATCGATCTTCCTGCTCGCCCCCGTCGGCCGGATGCGTTTGCCGCAGCCGTTCCAACTCCTTGGGCGAATGAAACCCATGCGTCACCGTCGTGCCGCGGCGGCCTTCCGGCGTCAAGTAAACCACCAATTTCCGCTCCGCCAGCGACCGCAGCACGGTGCGCAGAGCTTCAAGATCCTCAATCGGCTCCATGCGGCTGGCCCGGCCGCGCAGTTCGCCTTCGGTTTGAGCGCCGCGCAACAGCAATTCGCCGATCACCGCGATCTCGACCTTGTTGATTTTCCAGGCCTCATACAGATTATGCTTCCAGCGCTCGACACGGCCGCCGGTGATCTTGAAGGCCAGTTTCTTTTGCTGGCAAGCGGCCAGCGTTTCTTCAACGTCCAGATCGCTTAGATCCATCAGCGGATCGCGGTTCGACTTTTGATTGCAGCCGGTCGTCAGTGCATTGAGGCTGAGTGGATAGGCATCGGGAGTGGTCTTGGCCTTTTCCACGAGCACGCCTAGGGCACGGCGTTCATTGGCGCTCAAAAC
>DASRAT010000639.1:0-2934 GCA_035638015.1 Gemmataceae bacterium
CGCCGGCTATGGCTTCATGCATATCATCTCGCTCATCGTCACGGCGACCTGTTTTGGTGAGGCGGTGCGTTTGATCGGCTTGGCGGCTTTGCTCGGCGATTTGATCAAGGAACTTCCATTCTTGCTCATGCCTTTGGCCGGGTGTTTGCCATTCGGTTTTGCCGTGTTGTGCGGTTCGGGCATGGCGACGACGCAGAGTCTGTTCAATTTCTTTGTCAAACCGGCGTTGGATTTGGGAATTGACCCCTTCCTGGTGGGAGCTATTGTGTCCCTGGCTTCGGGGGCCGGGCGGACCATGTCACCATTCGCAGCGGTGACGCTAATGTGCGCGACCTTGACCAAGACCAATGCACTCCAGCTGTCCGCCCGCGTGGCGCTGCCGTTGTTGGCCGCCATCACCGCGGAAGTGATTGCGGCAATGATTATTGCAGCGTCCCAATGACGGCTTGTTTTGGTGAGACGGCCTTCCCAGGCCGTCCGAGACGGCCTGGGAAGGCCGTCCCACGATAACACATGGAGCCGGCCATGCTCATTTTTGACGCACATCTCGATCTCGCCTGGAATGCCATTGATTGGAACCGAGATTTGCTCCAACCCGTCAGCAAATTCCGTGACAGCGAGCGCGGCCTTGTGGAAAAATCACGTGGCCTCAGCACGGTTTCCTTTCCCGACCTTCGCCGCGGCAAGGTCGCCGTTTTCATTGCCACGCTGCTGGCCCGACAGGTGCGGCAAGGCCAGTTTCACCGCTACTTGTCCATGCAGGCTGCGTATGCGGCCGTCCATGGCCAAATGGCGTATTATCACGCCCTCGAACAACAAGGCGTGTTGCGCTGGATCAAGGATCGCTCGAGCCTGGACGCCCATGTCAACGCCTGGCAAAGCAACGAAAACATGCTGACGGAACCCCTCGGCTTCATTCTCAGCATGGAAGGGGCCGACCCGGTTTTGGCGCCGGAGCAAGTCGATGAATGGTGGCAAGCCGGCCTGCGCATCATTGGCCCGGCACACTACGGCGTAAGCCCTTACGCTCACGGGACCGGCACCGAAGGCGGCCTGTTTCCATTGGGCCCCGCATTGCTCAAAGCGATGGAACGCTTAGGCATGATTCTTGACGTGACGCATTTGTCGGATCAATGTTTTGACGAAGCCCTGGACATCTACGGCGGCCCGGTTTTGGCAAGCCATCACAATTGCCGTGCCCTGGTTCCCGGCCAACGGCAACTCACCGACGAGCAAATCAAACGCCTCGTGGGCCGCGGCGCCGTCATCGGCACGGCCCTGGACAACTGGATGCTACATCCGGGCTGGGTTCGCGGCGAAACCAGCCCGGACCTGGTGCCACTGGAAAACGTGATCGATCACATTGACCGTGTTTGTCAGCTGTCCGGCAATGCCCAGCATGTCGGCCTGGGAACCGACCTGGACGGCGGTTTCGGCAAGGAGCAATCGCCGCGCGATCTGGACACCATAGCGGATTTGCAAAAGATTCCGGACATGCTGCGCCGCCGCGGCTACGACGAAGCGGCCGTCCACGGCATCATGTTCGGCAATTGGCTGCGCTTCTTCCGCCAAGCGCTGCCGCTAGCTGCTTAGCCGTACAACACATCGTCCAGCAGCGCGATGCCCACAACGTCCGCCCGCGCCAACAACAAACGTTTGCGATTGCGCTTGACGCCCGTGGCCCGCGCTTCCGCCACATAAAGCTCTCGTGTCGTATGTGTGTCACGCAAATCGTGGAAGTCGGCAAAGCGCATGTCCAGCCAGGTGTCGTCGAATTGCCTGAGCGTGCCCAGGCACACAAACGGGCTGCGCAAATCGACTACTACTGCTTGCCCCACCAGTTCTTCCAGCACGATTGGCACCCCTGGCTGCGTCACTGTATTGTCTTGAACCCCGCCATTATTATCGTGGCCGCGGTTTGCAAATGCAAATAATCCGGGAGCCGCAGCTGCCGGATTTGCAAGCCAATATGGTCTAGTTATTAAAGTCCCATTAGAATATGGTTTTACCAGCCAATCCCTCCTCGCAGGTGCGCTGACCCGTGAAGGTAAAAGGCAGTCCCGCTCCTGAACTTGCCGAACGGGTCGTCACTCAACCCGACGAACTGGCCGATTGCGTCGCCCACTTGACGCAATGCCGGCGCTTCGGGTTCGACACGGAATTCGTCGGCGAAAACAGCTATCATCCTCAGCTTTGCCTTGTCCAGGTGGCGACCAAGGACGCGCTTTACCTGATTGATCCACTGATGACGGGGCCGCTCGACTCGTTTTGGCAAGTCGTGGTCGATCCGCAAAATGAGGTAATTGTTCACGCCGGTCGCGAGGAAATTCGGTTATGTTATCTAGCCAGCGGACGACCGCCGGGCAACCTTGTCGATTTGCAATTGGTCGCCGGCCTGGCGGGTTTGCCTTATCCGCTCGGGCATGGGTCGTTGGTCAAGGAAGTGCTCGGCATCCAGTTGTCCAAGGGCGAAACGCTGACCGAATGGGGCAAACGGCCGCTGACCAAGTCGCAGATTCGCTATGCGTTCGACGATGTTCGACATTTGTTGGCGATCTGGAAAAAACTGTCGGCTCGCCTCGACAAACTTGGCCGCCGCGATTGGGCGAAGGAGGAATGTGCTCGCCTCATCGCCAGCGCCAAGCCGCACGCTCCTGCCCAAGACGGACCTTCGGAAAAGTGGCGTAAGCTCCGCGGAGTGGGCAGCCTGGATCGGCGGCGGCTGGCGGTGGTCCGCGAGTTGTTCACGTGGCGCGAGGCGGCGGCGGCCAAGCACAATCGCCCGCCGCGGACCATCGTCCGCGACGATCTGCTCATCGAGATCGCTCGGCGTGGGCCGGCCAAGGAAAGTGACCTGAACGTCATCCGCGGCTTGCCTAAACGCGACCTGACTGCGATTGTCGATGCTGTCCAGCGCGGCCGCGACTTGCCGCT
>DASRAT010000640.1:0-13950 GCA_035638015.1 Gemmataceae bacterium
TTTTTGAGCCAAACCATCCAGCCGCGATCGCAAAGCACCGAGGCTCCGATCATTAAACCCGCTGCCGGCATTGCCGATGTATTTCAGTTTGCCGTTCTCGTAGACGCCCAACACTACGGACCCAAGCCCAATGCGACTGCCCTTGGGATCCTTGAAGCCGCCAATGACTGCCTCCTGTCGAAGCTGCGTTTTGATTTTCAGCCAGGATGGGCTTCGCAACCCCTCCCGGTAGCGACTGCGGCCGTCCTTGGCGACCATCCCCTCCAACCGCTTGTCCGAAACCGCTTGGAAGAAGGCGACTCCATGTTCTTGAATGTGCTCGCTGCAATGCACGTTGGGCAGGCCCTTAACAATCTTGACCAGGAGTTCCTTGCGACGGAGCAACGGCAGGTTGCGCAAATCGTGACCGTCCAAGTGCAGCAGATCGAACACTTCGTAGACCAGCATGCCCTGGCGCGCCTTGGCGTATTGCTGCAGGAGTTGAAAACTTGGATTGCCGGCTTCATCCAGGACCACTACCTCGCCGTCGAGAATTGCATCATGGCCGAGATGTTGGAGTGCATCGACGAGGGGACCAAAACGCTTTTCATAGGTAAGATTCTTGCGCGAGTACAATCGCACATGGCCACTGCGAATCTCGGCAATGCCGCGATAGCCGTCCCACTTGACTTCAAAAATCCAGTTCCGGTGATTGAATGGCTTGTCGGTGGGCGTCGCCAGCATGGGCTTGATGTTTTTGGGCATCGTGGCCTTTGGCGCATCGCTCAAATCGAGATCAAGATTCTCGCTGTGGGGCTTCCCGCCCTGCGCGATTTCATCTAAGGTCCGATTGCTCAGGACAGATCGATCCGCGTTGCTTAGCACGGCAAGCGCGGGTTCCATTCCCTTCCTGTAAAACAACCATTGATTGGTTTTCGTCCTGACCAGGATGAATTCGCCATTGAGCTTCTTGCCGTGCAGTATGACGTGGAGCTTTCCAATATCCAGGCCTTCGAGGACGGCCTGCTCGCTTTTGTCGCGGTTGATGATGCCGGGAACATGATAGGTCCCGGTGTCCCAGACCATGACCGTCCCGGCCCCGTAGTTCCCCTTCGGGATAATCCCCTCAAAGTGAAGGTAGTCGATGGGGTGATCTTCCACTCTGATGGCGAGGCGCTTTTCATCAGGCCCCAGGGACGGGCCTTTGGGGACTGCCCAGCTTTTGAGCGCACCGTCCGCCTCCAGGCGCAAATCAAAATGCAGGCGTGTTGCCTGGTGCTTTTGAATGACAAAGCGAAGCGGCCCCCGGCCCGATGTGATTTGGCCCTCGGGTTCGGGGGTTTGACTGAATTTGCGTTTTGCCTGGTAATCTTGCAGGCTCACAGGTTCGCCGTTCCTTCGCTGGCCAGACTACAAGGGTCAACCAGATTTCTTCTTTCGAGCAGCACGTTCCGGCTTTTGCACGCTGGGAGCCATCTTCTTGGGCGGCTTCCCGGCAACCGCGGCCGGCGCTTCCTTCTGGGCCTTGGCGACGCTCTGCCGCAGGGCGTCCATGAGATTGATGATGTGGGCCTGCTCTTGCACCGGTGGAGCGACGATTTCCTTGCCGGCCACCTTGGCCTCGATCAATTGGGTTAGTTTTTGCGTGTAAACGTCTTTGTATTGCGAGAGGTCGAATTTCTTGGGTGTAGACGCGTCAATCAACGTCTTGATCAATTTCAATTCTTCCGCCTCGACGGGTGTCTTCACCAGTTCGTCCTCAAACGTCGAAGGCTTGGTGATTTCATGGTCATAGCTCATTTGGGTCATCGTGATCAAGCTGTCCACGGGTCGCAGCAGTACGACCTGTTCCTTGCCACTCATCACCACTTTGGCAATGCCATACCGCTCTGAATCTACCATGCCCTGATGAAGCACTGTGTACGGCTTCTGGGCCACGGGCCCATCGGGAATGAGGTAGTAGCACTTTCCCGATGCGTACATTTGGTCCAGGGTATCCGGCCGGATAAACGTGTCGATGTTGATCGCTTTATCGTCCTCGGTGCGGAGCTTATCCAATTCGTCCGTATCAACGATGACGTACTGGCCTTTGGAATACTCGTACCCAGAAACAATTTGGTCGCTGGGAATCTCCCCATGAATGGGGCAGGTTTTTTTGTAGTTGATGCGACTGTTACACTCAGCGTGCAGCTGATTCAAATGAATACCGCTGCTGCCGCTGGCGGTCGCCGTGTACGCTTTAACAGGTATAGAGATGAGACTGAGCTTGAGAAAGCCCTTCCAACTGGAACGCGCAGCCATAGTAACCCCGAGCCGGGACGGAGAATCCCTGTGTGTGGCCCCGTACAATCCTAAGACGGAAATGAGGCCGAAGGCTACGCGCAGCTGGATCGGTGCACTTCGGGCATCCTTGGTGTGAATCGACCCATCATGAGTGATTGCAGGTCGCAATGCAAGCAGCTAATTTTCACTTGGGTTCGGCGTAATGTGAGATGCTGCCTTTTTTGCCAATTATTACGGCAATGCCGAAAAGGGTCACCCGCCAATCTCGCCGAGTGAATGCAATTCCGACGAGCTTCTCGCGAGAGCGGAGAACAATCTGCGCATTCGGAAAGTAATTGGCCGAGAACACCGCCAGAAAGCCCTGTTCTGCGTTCGGTATTTGCGCTGTCGCCACGTCGATCATGGTGTCCGCGCCGCCGACGAATGGTTCCTTCACCAGTCCCACGTTTCATCATCGAAGACCCATAAGCCTTCCCACTTGTATGGCTTGATTACGAAGATCGAGTTGTTCATGGCGAGTTCTCCGGTTGCCCAACTTGGCACGCTTGATTCTATTTCGGTTCACTCTGAACCTTTCGCCAAACGGCGTGTCCTTCTCCCGCCTTTCGGCATTCGTGGTTTCCAACGCTCTGGTTTCGCTCGTCGTGGAGAAAAGATCGCAAAAGCGATTGAGCGCAGGGACCACACACCCTTTTGGTTGCTCGTTGCAACCGGGGAGTTCTCTGCAATGAAGAAGGTTCACATCAACGTCGGCACCATCGGTCACATCGACCACGGCAAGACCACCCTTACCGCCGCTATCCTGGCCGTCCAGGCACACAAGGGGCTTGCCGAGATCAAGAGCTACAAGGACATCGCCAGGGGCGGCATGGAGCGTGACCCGACAAAAACAGTCACGATTATTACCAGCCATGTCCAGTACGAGACTGCTACTCGGCACTACGCCCACATCGACTGTCCTGGCCACGCCGATTACATCAAGAACATGATTACCGGGGCGGCCCAGATGGACGGCGCCATCCTCCTGCTCTCGGCGGTGGACGGCCCGATGCCGCAAACCAGGGAACATATCTTGCTCGCCCGGCAGATCGGTGTTCCCGAGTTGGTCGTGTTCTTGAACAAATGCGATTTGGCCGACGACACCGAGTTGATCGACTTGGTCGAGCTGGAGACCCGTGATCTCCTGACGAAGTACGGCTTCGATGGGGCCAATGTCCCCTTCGTCCGTGGCAACGCCAGGGGCGCGCTGGAGAATCCAGCCGATCCGAAGTTCAACGAGTGCATCGGCAAGCTGCTGGAAGCTCTGGATCGCTACATTCCGGCGCCGAAGCGTGACATCGACAAGCCGTTTCTCATGCCCATAGAAGGCGTTCACACTATCGAGGGGCGTGGCACGGTGGCGACCGGCAAGATTGAGCAAGGAGTCATCAGTGTTGGCCAAAAGGTCGAAATCCTTGGCCTGGGCGACATTCTTGAAAGCGTCGTTACCAGCGTCGAGGCATTCAACGCGCCCTTGGCGCAGGGCGAAGCGGGCCAGAATGTTGGTTTGCTGCTGCGAGGCATCAAGAACGTTGACATTCAACGTGGTCAGGTGCTTGCCGCCCCACGCACGATCCGGCCGCGGCAAAAGTTCAAAGGTGAAATCTACGTTCTGAACAAGGACGAAGGCGGTCGGCACACGCCGTTCTTCGGCGGTTACAAGCCGCAGTTCTTTTTCAGGACCACGAACGTCACCGGCGAAATGCAGTTGCCGGACGGGATCGCCATGGTCATGCCTGGCGACAACGCCGCCGTCGTCGTCAGCCTGGACAAGCCGGTAGCCTTCGATATCGGAAGCCACTTCGCCATCCGGGAAGGCGGCAGGACGGTGGGTTCGGGCGTCATTACCGAAGTTGTCGAGTGAACCTTGTGGGGGCGGAGCGATCTGCCCCCACTTTATAATTGCCAGCCAAGGACTATTGAATGGAACTTTTGTTTCCCCAGAATCCGCTGATGCGCAAGTTGCCGGAGCCACTCTTTGAACCGGAGTATGACGCCGCACAGTCCCTCGGCTTCCATTGTTTGCTTTTCGATGAAGAGGCATTATGCACAGGAGACATCGACCTCGCGCTCAAGCGCCTTCCCTTGGCAGATGGAGTGAAACTCCTTTATCGCGGCTGGATTCTCACGGAAGAACAGTATGGCCGCTTTGAAGCGGCGTTGTTGGCAAGGGGCTACACGCTCGTCAGTTCGGCGGCGCAATATGCAGAAGTAAGCTACTTCCCCAATTACTATCCCAAGATTCGTGAACTCTCGCCTGCTGCTGTTTGGACAGATAAGCCAGATTCGTTCCTCGCCTGGAGCCTGGCTCGCCGGCTAGGCGATGGCCCCTTCGTCATCAAGGATCACATCAAGTCCGCAAAGCACCTTTGGCACGAAGCGTGCTTTATTCCAAAAGGCTCCGGCTGGGAGAATTTCGAGAGAATTGCGGACAACCTGAAACGGGAGCAAGGCAAGACGTTTTTCCGAGGCTTTGTCGTCAAGGAGTATGTGCCGCTGCAGTCCCGTGGAGAAAGCCCGAAAGCATATCCCATGTGCGAGGAATATCGTCTCTTCTTCTGGAATCGGCAATTGCTGATCGCATCGCATTATCACCGGCTGTCTGAACAATCCGTCGATTGGTCGGGCTTTATTCAATTGGGCCAACGATTCGATGCTCCGTTTTTCACTATGGATGTTGCCCAGACCGAATCCGGGAATTGGATCGTGGTGGACATGGGCGCTGGCGAATGTTCATCCTTGCCGCCGAGCCTTGAGCCGAAGCGGTTTTACAGCAGACTTGCGAGTGCCACGGGAAGCGAATGAGGGCGGAGTTCGCATCGAACCACTCAAGCACCCCTTGCAATGAATCCGCGTTTTCTAATACGTGTGTTTTCCACAACTTATTTATTTCGCTGTTGTTACGTCGAATCGGCGGGCAGAGATCTTAATCATTGCAGGTGTGGCTCACTGACGACGGACAACGGAGCACGGACACTTGCAGCTCTCCCATTCAATTTTCCCAAAAATCCCATCCAGTGTCCAAAGCCCTCGTACCTCTTGGCGAGCGGAACCACCCTGGTTTCACAATTGGCCGCGGGCCTGATTCGCCGGCAATTTTCAAGACTTAACGTTGAAAAACGTCTCTCTGTTTGCGAGTTTTTGATTTGCATGAAGGAGGAACACCAGGCCAACGACCCAACTGCCGGTTGGGAGCAACCGCTCCAACCTCGGCAATCCCGTGCCCTTCTCTACGATAAACCAAGTGCGTTGTTTGTCGAGGGAGTTCAACATGCACATTGCCCTTACAGGTGCAACGGGTTTCCTTGGCCGCTATTTGGCATGCCATCTCGCCGACGCGGGACATTCGCTGCGGTGCTGGTATCGGCCGACAAGCGATCGCTCTGGCTTTGACCGCCATGCTGGCGCCATTGAGTGGCTGTCGGGCGCGCTGGGTGACGAGTCGGCGGCGCAAAAGTTGGTGCGAGGCGCCGATGCGTTGATCCACAATGCCGTGCAATGGGAGGGACCACGCAATCGCGGGCGGCGCAGCCACGGCGATGACAATGTGTTCTTTGGCGTCAATCTCAACGGGTCACTGCAACTTTTGCAGTCGGCATTTTCTGCTGGTGTTGCTCGCTGCATCTTCATTTCCAGCTGTGCCGTCCATGAGGTCATCTTGGATGGCCACCCTCTGGACGAAGCTCATCCGCTGTGGCCAACTAGCCACTATGGAGCGTACAAGGCCGCGGTAGAGGCTTTCGTTCATAGCTTTGGTCTGGGTCAGGGTTGGCCTATTTGCGCACTGCGGCCCACTGGCATCTACGGCCTAGCTCACCCGCCACCGGCGAGCCGTTGGTTCGACCTCGTTGGGCAGGTGTTGCGCGGAGAACGCATCGAGACGCCGCGGGGCGGCAAGGAAGTCCACGCCGCGGACGCAGCCCGCGCCGTCGAAATGCTATTGAACTCCAATGCTCAAGCCGTCGCAGGACAGGCATACAATTGCTGTGACCAGTATATCGCCGAGGAACAAGTAGCCCGTATCGCCAAGGACTTGACGGGAAGCCAAAGCGAGATTGTCCTTTGCAATAATGGCCCAAAACACCAAATTGAAACTCAAAAGATCCGCGCGCTCGGCATGACATTTGGCGGCGAGACATTGTTACGCCGGACCGTGGAGGAGATAATTCGGGCGCAGAATTCGCGTCATGAGCAGCGCTAGCACAGGCACTAATCTGGCGTGGTCCGCAATGCAACGTCGGATGAGCGTGAAGCCCGTCTGGCTCAGCACGGCGGGTGCAGGGTATCTTACTGGGAGCGTGGCGGGCAGGTCGCCAGTAGCACCATCGAATCGGCCCGCAAACGCGTCATCACACGCTCAGAGGTCAATTGGTTCCGCAACGTTGGCAACCATGAGCTTGGCGACTGGAAACCCATTCACGCTGACAGCGCTTCCGACAAGACGTATTTCGAGCGTGTTTGGCATACGCCAGCATGGATCATCGGCACGATAGCGGTCCGTCAAAAAGAAGATGCGTTGATTGGCCGAACCGATCCAGCGTCGTTGTTTTTCAGGCAAATCCCGGCGATAAGGACCATCGACGAGAATATCGGTATGAGCCAGAAGCTCTTCGATTTTGGGATCCTGACGTTTTTTCAATTCTTCCAGCGTAAAGCCGCTGAAAACCATGACGGAAAGATTCCAGGCGCGCACCTGTTTGGCTAATCTGCTGGCGCCGGCAGCGTGCGACGTCGGTTCTCCGCCGAGAAGCGTAATTCCTTCAATTCCTTGCGGGATTGCATCGCTTGGATCATCCTCGGGCGTGGGCTGGCACCACTCGGAGACATTGCCGATAAGGTCCTCGCAACCGTAAGGCGAACGGGTTCGCTGATAGCTGCCGATAGCGCAGGTCCCCTTGGCGCCCACGTTGGCAAGCGGCGTCTGCGGTCGGTTCCAACCGAGCGGCGGCGTCTCACCCCAGGGAAAGGTTCTCTGGTCATCGCCGCGGCCTTTTCCCACATCCATTCGGTTGGCAGCGTCAAATGCGCCCACTGGCAATAGTGAATTGCATCGATGTAAGAAACTTGCACCACTGGAAATGCAATCAAACTTCCCACGTAAGGACGTTTTACAGCTTTAGAGCGCGCTGGCAATTTTCATTCTGGCACGATGTGGGTACAACGTCGAGGAGATGTCCGAGGCCGGTGCTCCTGGTCAATCGCCTCCACGAAATAAATGTAAAAAAATCAACAAAGTGAGCACCATGGCACTTGCAGTGAACGCGGTCAGTTTCACAATGGTGGCAACGCTGGCCGCGCGAACCCCCGAAACGCGTAGATCCATGTGCGCTTGAAACCGACCGATTTGCCGGAGCAAGAGTGTGTTTTCCAGCCAATCCGCGAGCGCGGTCACCAGCGGCAAACCGAGGACCCAGGGGCAAAGCTGTTCAAGGCCAATCGGCGAAGACTTGGTGAGCCTGAAGGCTTCAATCAGAGAAGCGGCCAAAGCCGGGGCATAGAAGAATGGTAAGAACATGTCGAAAAACAACATGAGCCGATACGCCCTGAGACCGTCGTCGCCCAGTTCCTTGAATTGCTTCTTGGCCAGGAGTGCGTCGTAGCCCTGCCAGCGAAGGTGAAGCAGCTTGTCGGTAATCCGCAACGAGAAGGAGCCAATGTTGCTCAGTTTCCGTTGAAGCCAAGCACCGGCGGCGAACACCATGAAAGGGAACAGCCACACCAAGACCGACCACGCATGGTCCGCACTGGCGCTCCAGGCGTATACGGTTCGAGGCCATTGGACGGCATCCAGCAAACTGAATAGCCAATCCGGTTTCGTTTCGCTATGGATGACGCCCTTGACAAGCACAACCGCCAGTTGCCCAAGCAGGTAGATCACGCTGAAGAGCACGTAATAGCAACCGATGACCCACGCGCTCGCCCGGAAGAACTCGACCAGGCGTTTGCTAAGCGGTGTCGGCAGATAAGGCGATGTGAGAGCCTGCGTCGTCCAAGCTTCGACGCTCTGTGTCTGCTTGAGGTTGGCGGGTTGATATTTTTCCTTGTGGGCGTTCATCCGGGCTATAACGCTTTGGTGTACCACGACTGGATAACCGGCAATTCCCTCGATCAAACGGCGGCGGGCCACCGGGATCAAGAAATCGTCACGCTGGAGGGTAGCGTTCTTGGGCAGGAACTCGAGGGTCCACCAAGGTCCGTTGAGCGATTGATGAATTGGCGCTCCGGCGTCGGGTTTGCAGTCCCCACTGACACCTGCTAATTCTTGTTGGTAAGCCTTGGGGTCGATCAGCAAACCGCTATGGACTCCCGCAAGGCATGCCTGCTCAATCATCCATTCCAAGGAGATTTTCGACAGGCCTCCCTCCTTTTCGGGGTAGCCGCCACCCACATCGGCATGGACGCCTGCGAACCAGACTTCTTTGATGTCTTGTTTGTTAGCGAATACTCGGCCCCAGCGGTTTTGGCGAAAGTACGCCCGCCGTTCATCAATGGCCAGAGCGTGCCGAATTACGTATACGCTGGGGTTGTTAGCGGTGAACGGCAAGGCCTTGCGGGCGTAAGCAAAGCCCAGTGAGCTGACGCTGTCCCACAAGCCGAGAAAGTCGATGCCGATGTGCCGGCGAGTGAACGGAAGCGTGCGTTTGATGACGTCGAAGTTCGCCGACGTGTAGGCACGCGAAATGTACGGCAACAGGTTCTCGTGCTCGACGCGCAGAAGGCCGAACATGTGGAGCATGCCCGCGAGCGCACGTACCGTGAATGCGCCGCGACTAAAGCCGAACAGGAAGATCCGGTCACCGGGCTGATAGTAGTGCATCAAAAACCGGTACGCTGTCTCAAGATTGCGAGTGAAGCCGGCGCCGAACGCCAATCCAAAGACGAGCGACAGCCGCTTGGTAAGCGGATTGGTCCGTCCTGGATGCGCCAGCGTGCCGACGCCCGGATCGTAGTAGGCCACTTGCTTTGTGGGATCGCGAAGGTCGAGGCTATCGAAAAGCCTTAAAACATTGGTGGGTGCAGTGGTGAGTTGGTTGTTGGTGCCGTCGGAGCAGATGACGATGTTTTTCACAGTCAATCCTTGTGAAGGCCTTGCGTGACTGCTTTCATCAAAATGTTCCGGGGGTCTCTGCCATCAACATTACGATGCACCCAAGTGGCAATCAAGGAGTTCTTTATGAAGATCACCTCCGCTGCAACGGACCAATCCGTTTGTCCCAACCAAACCTCCGCTTTGAGCCAATTGCGGCTTTCGACGCCGGGGTAAAGTTGCTTCGCGTAAAGCGACCGGCGATTCTTGCACTCTGTCTGCAGGCTGACGACTTGCAGAAATGGGTGATATTTGAGAATTCGACCACGGTTACCGTCCGCTTACCAGGAAACGGTCAGACGAGCTGGACGGAAACCACTCCAAGCCGAACCATCCCGTCGGCGCGTGCTTTCAGGTCGCGCCACCCACTTTGAGCGGCCCGTTTGCTCCCAGTCAGCCTTTCTCGTTGAGCGGCCGCCTGCGCCGTGGTATTATCTTTTGGCCCTCGCGGACGTGTCGCATTCTATGAAGGCGCAATACCCTTTTGATAACCTGCTAACTGCCCTGCCCAGAATGTTGCTTGCCCTGGCCGGAGTATTCAACCATGCCTCTCACGGCTGTGTGTGCGAATTCCAAATGCAGACGTAAATTCGGCGTTCCTGATGGAGTGGCCGGGAAGAAAATCCGCTGCCCTTTTTGCCAAGAGATCATAGCAGTGTCGGCGGCGAAACCGACGACGGCGCTGCCGAAATCGGTTCCCGCGCCAGCGCATTCGATCCGACCGCCCAAAGCCGCCCTCGCACAAACAACAACGGCGGTGATTTCACAAAAAAAGAGTAGCCAGCAGTCGGGCAAGCGCGCCTGGAGTCTGGCGGGCGCGTTGCTTGGGGCGATGTTCACGGTTGCACTGTCCGCGGCGCTGGCAGGCGGATTTTGGCTGCTGTCGCCCCAGACGATGCCGAGTGCGAACCAGGAATTGGCGCTGCAATTGGAAAAGCAGCGCCAGCAAATCGCCGATGCTAAGCAAAAAGCGGCAGGCGACGCGGCCACACTGACGGAACTTTGTAAGCAGCTCGCGGATGTGGCAGCTGCGGCGCCGAACGACAACCAGGAGGTTGTCAAGATTTTGAAGCAGGTGAGCGACGCGGAAATCAGTTTGCGCGCGATTGAAAAGACCGTCAAGGAATTGGAGGATCATTTGGCGCAAGCCAATGCGAAACGCCGGGCGGAGCTGGCTGCCGCGCAAATCCCGGTGGATGCCAGCGCTAAGGAAGTGAAGGTTGCGATGGCGGCACTGCAAGACGTCCAAAAGGCGTTTCCGGGCGAGCTCATACCGGGGAAGGAAACGGGCGAATTGCAAGCCCTGAAGACTCAGCTGCTTGACGTCCAGAAAAAAACACGCAAGGATGCATTCACGGTCGAGGCGTTGCTTAGTCGCCTGGATACGCTTGGAGTCAAGCACAGTAATTATCGAGCCATCGATGCCCATGCCTTGGCGGCGCCGCCTGAAGTGGAAAAATCGTTGGCAAGCCTGACTGCGTATTTGATCGGACCGGCTAACGATGACAGAGAACGAGCGCGGGCCATTTATCGCTGGGTGATTGATCGGATTGCATATGACGACGATTCGCTGGCAAAGAATGTGCCGCCGCCGAATACGCCTGAGGAGGTGTTGAAGAGACGACTGGGACTTTGCGACGGGATTACCTACCTGTTCAATGAGCTGTGTAATATTGCGGGGCTTGAAGCAAAGTCCGTTGTTGGCAACTTCAGGAAAGCGGCTTTCAAGTCAAGCGAGCAGGTAGAGCGGCACGGATGGTGTGCGGTGAAGTTGGGCCATGCGTGGCATCTTGTTGAACCAACGCTGGCAAGAAGCAAAAAATTCGACAAGTTCTGGCTCGAGTTTTACTTTTTGGCGCCACCGGAGCTTCTGCTGGTCGACCGCTTCCCGGACCAGTCCAAGTGGCAACTGGTGCATCCCGCTTTGACCGTGGCGGATTTTCAGGATTTGTACAAGGCCGATGTCCGATGCGTCAGGATTGGAGTTGGTGCAAAAGAAGCATTGTCCATGGTGCGAGACCCCAATTTTCGCGGCTTCCCGGTCATTTATGACGTACCGGAGGCGTTTTGCAATTTCCTCAAAGTGCCCAGCTCAAAGCACCTTCAGGCTGGAAAGCCCTACTCCTTTCGCATCGAAACAGACCACGAATCGGGTATCGGCGCCTTCCAGAGCGGTAGTATCGTTCCCTTTCAACAAAACGGTGGCGTGTTTGAGGGCAACATCAAGCTCAAGCAAGGTCGCCTGGCCGTTGGCCTGCTGATCAAAGATGGCAAAAGCGTTCGACCTTGCTTGGAATACGAAGTGGAGTGAAAACCGTATTCGCGTTGGGAGAATCTTTCCATGCCTGCTCAGGCCAAATGTCCCGATCCGAATTGCGGCCAATCCTTTGTCGTGCCCGATGGCGTTTTGGGCAAAAAGATTCAATGCCCCTCTTGCAAAAGAATCATCCAGGTCACGGCCACCAAAACGACCGTGGCGTTAAAAACATCTGAAACTCACGACATTTCCCTGGCGGTCCCAAGTCAGCATGCAGCGGCTCGTCCCCTGCCGAAGGCAGCAATTGCGGCCACGCCGGGCCCACGGGCGCGGCCGCTATGGTGGTTGTGTGGCGGAGCAATGGCAGGGGCCGTCGTGGTTGGATTCATCGCGATTCTTGTGGGAGGGGCAGGATACTTCCTGTGGACGCGCGTCGGCAGCGATGTCGACAAGGATTATTCCAAGAAGCTGGAAACGCAGCGTCAGGAACTAGCCGCGAGCCACGCCAAAGCGGAAAACGACTCGGCAGCCATAGCAGCGCTGGAGAAAAAGCTGTCCACGATCGACGCCAAAACGCCGCCGGACACCGCGGCAATTCGGGAGGAGTTAAAAGCCGCATTGGCAGCAGCCAAGGCAGGCGAGGAAAAAGTGGCGCAATTACGAACTGACTTCAAGGAAGCGGAAGCCAAGCACCTTGCAGAACTCAACGAGTTGTCAAACGCCGTCAATGCCAACGTCAAAGCGGCGAAATCAGCGAAGGATGAAGCGGAACAGCTGCGCGCCCAGGCTGCTGCCAAACTGCTGGACGCCAAGGGATTGTTGGAAGCGCTCAAGTTGAACCTCGGCGCTGCGGAAAAAAGAGCACAACAGCAGCACGCCTCGATAGCAGCGCTTCGTAAAATACTGGCGAATGTCGCAACTAAAGAAGGCGTTTACAAGTTCATCGACGATCATGCATTGGCGGCAACACCCGAGACAGAGAAGTCCGTGGCCACTTTGGCCGATTACCTGGCCGGCGGGGCCATCGACGACCGCGAACGGGTCCGCGCCATATACAGCTGGATCGTGGAACGAATCGCCTATGACTTTGACGCGCTGGAAAAAAAGTTATTGCCCATCAGCACGCCTGAAGGCGTGCTGCAGCGAAAAGTGGCCGTATGCGAGGGCTTCGTGGCATTGTTTTTGGAACTTTGCAAACATGCCGAACTGGAAGCGGTCCCCGTTAAAGGGCAGTTAGCGGTGTGGCCGATCACGTCGGGGGACGAACTGAAGAGCCAGCATTCCTGGATCGCCGTGAAACTGGAGGGAACCTGGGGATTGGTGGATCCGACGAATGCCAGCGCCAACAAGAAGATCCCACTATGGATCGACTTCTATTTCCTGACACCGCCAGAAAAATTCATTTTCCAGCACTTGCCTGAAGAGCCCAAATGGCAGCTCCTGACGCCGCCGGTGAGCGCAGAAGACTTCAAAGAACTCCGAAAGCTGCCATTCACCAAAGTGGTGCATTTTGGCTTGGATTCCAAGGGGACAATTGATGCCATCCGCGGCAATAGCAAAATCATCAAAGGCTATGAAGCGCTGTTCCAGACCGAGCCGGGAATCTTGCAGTTGGCAACCTTGCCGGAGCTTCTGGAGATGGGCCAATCGGAGAGATTCCGAGGCTTTGTGTTGGTCCGAAAGGTTGAGACGAATTTCAAATCCCTGGAAGTGCCGCTGGAGAAACATCTACAACCCGGCAAGGAGTACATATTCCGCGTCCAATCCAAGGAGGCAACGTCGATTTTTGTGCAGAATGGCGACAAATCCACGCATTTTGAGCGCAAAGGTGAGGTATTCGAGCTCAAGATCATGCCGCAAGCCGGGCCTCTTCAAGTGGCGATTGGCAAGGGGGTGAAGGGTAAGGGGGAGATCTTGCTTGAATACATAGCCGAGTGAAGAATCGCCATCGGCTTCGCCGAAGTGCGGGTGGAACACAATCTGTGCTCCATGCCGTGCGGCCCAGCGCACTGTCTCCGGATAGCGCCAGCCTTCGTGGCAGATCACGACACCGAAAGTGACGGGCCCGGCTTGAAAGACAAGGCGGCCACTGCCTAGTGAGTAGGCACCTTCTTCTGACGGATCGAGCTGAACCTTTTTGCTGAAAGCCTGCGATCGATCCGTCCTGATTTGCCACCAACGCGGTCAATCTCTGGGCGCCGTCCACAATGCGTTCCGTTCCGTGAATGACAGTGGTGCTTGCCATTGCGGCTGCGGCGGCGGTGGCGGACCAGGCGTGTTCGAGAAACTCAGGATCAAGCAGGTC
>DASRAT010000641.1:0-11658 GCA_035638015.1 Gemmataceae bacterium
AGCCGAGCAATCGCTGCGTGATTGCAAGTCGCGGTTGGATTACAGCCGACTGACCATGCTCAATGCGTCCTCCAGCTTGGCTTATTGGTATCGCGAAAAGGAAGCCGCGGAAGGCCAGGTCGCCGACTTGGCTGAGCAGCGGCAAATCCATCGCCAGGAACGCATGCGGCTGGCCAGTCTTGCCCAAGCTGTCCGCAACGAATGGCGCACCCGGCAAGAGCAGGTCCATGCCCGTGAGCTGGAAGTCAACGATCTGCGCCATCGCCAGACCACGTTGGTGGAGCGTTTGCGGGAAGACTACCAGATCGGCATTCGGCTTGCGGCTGACGGCAATCGGCCAGAGGCGATTGGCCAAGACGACCAACCGCTGGCCATCGAGCCGATGGCCGATGACCGGTTTGCCAACGCCGATGAAGAAATCGCCGAATTGCGGCGCAAGCTCGGCAAGCTCGGCAGCGTGAATCTCGACGCCCTGGAAGAATTGCGCGAACTGGAAACGCGCGATGTGACGCTGCAAACGCAATTCGCGGACCTGACCTCCGCCAAGCGCTCGCTAGAAGAGGTCATCGGAAAGATTAACACCGACAGCTGCCGGTTGTTCACGGAGATGTTTGGCACGGTTCGCACTCACTTTCAGGAGCTGTTCCGCAAGCTTTTCGGCGGCGGCATGGCGGACATCGTGCTGGAAAACGAGGCCGACGTGCTGGAAAGCGGGATCGACATTGTCGCACGGCCGCCGGGCAAGGAGCTGCGCAGCATATCGCTGATGAGCGGCGGCGAGAAAACGCTGACGGCTGTCGCCTTGCTGTTGTCGATCTTCAGGAGCAAGCCGAGCCCGTTTTGTCTGCTTGACGAGGTGGACGCGGCTCTGGACGAGGCCAACATTGGACGGTTCACAGCGGTGTTGCGTGATTTTCTCACCCTGTCGCAATTCATCATCATCACGCATTCCAAGAAGACCATGGCTTGTGCGGATGTGCTCTATGGGATCACCATGCAGGAATCGGGGATTTCCAAGCGGGTGGCGGTGCGGTTTGAAGATTGGCCGGATGACGGTCAAGTTGAAGATGCCGCCAAGCGGAATGGGCAGGCGAAAGACCAACCCACCGTTGCGGAGCAGTTTGCAGGGCGGTAACGGACGCTAGCACTTCTTATCTCAATCGCAATAGTTTTGATGTGTATATCATCATCGGCGCAAACTTTTCGGGTTTGGCATGCTGACTTATCGGATTTTTCCATAATTCTGGCGTAGTTGCTTGCAAGTGCCCGCACAGTCACTTATACTCCCCTCTCGATGTGGTGCAGTGGGCAAAGTGTAGCGACTAAAAGGCGTTGCAGCTGTACTAGGCCGGCACGGGAACGTCTTCAGCTCAAAGGAGAGCAACAATGGCGGCGCAAGATCCGGGACGCGGAACACTGATTCTTGTTTTGGGCATATTGGGCTTTGTGTGCTGCGGCCTTTTGGCCCCCGTTGCCTGGATCATGGGGAAACAGGACATGGCCAAAATTCAAGCCGGCCAGATTGCACCAGAGGCCGAGCAACTGACGAAAATCGGCATGATCCTTGGGATGATCGGCACGGCTTTGATAATCCTCTACATCATTGGCGGATGCATTTTTGGTATCATCACGGCGATCGCGGGATCGAAGGTGAAAACCGCTCTCGACGTTTATGACGCAATTGCATGCATCATGTAATTGCTCTTTCTCTTGCCGCACTCGGAAGGCATAGGCCGCATATCCGAGGCGGCGGAGGATTTTGCAATGCGTTGGCTCATAGTGGCGGTTGCCCTGGTTTCGCCGGCGGCAGCCGCCCTTTTGTATTTTGTCGAACCCACCGAGTCGAGCTGGTATCCCAAGTGCATGCTGCATGACTTGACCGGGCTACATTGTCCTTTTTGCGGGACGACGCGGTGCGGTCATGCGTTGCTAAATGGTGATATTGCCCAAGCCGCCGCCTGGAATGTGGTGTCAGTGCTGCTTTTGCCGGCGGCGATGTTGTGGCTTTACTGGGGTGCATACCGTGCCATAAGCAACAAGACGTTGCCAAATTTGAATCCTCCAAATTGGCTTTTGCGTGCATTGGTTGTGTTTTTGCTCGTGTTTTGTATCATCCGCAATTTGCCCTTTTGGCCATGCGAACTTCTGGCGCCACATAGACTTTGAGCAGCGTGGCCCATGCAATTTCTTGAGCTGACACTGCCGACTTTGGCTGAAAACCTCGCCCTTGATGAAGCACTGCTGTTGCAGTGCGAAGCCGGCGACGGGACTGAAACCTTGCGCGTGTGGGAGTGGCGACAACCGGCGGTGGTCTTGGGAGCCGCGGGCATGCTAACGGCGGATGTGGATGAAGCCGCTTGCAACGGAGATGGAGTGCAGGTTTCGCGCCGGGCCAGTGGCGGCGGCACGGTGTTATTGGGGCCGGGGTGTCTGCTCTACAGCTTGGTTTTGAGTTATGACGGCGCACCGGAATTAAAGCACATTGGCCCGTCATATTGCCACATTTTTAATCGCATAAGGCAGTCGCTGGCGGTGCCGGAGTTGGGGTGTGCCGGCGTCAGCGACCTTGCCATTGCCGGCTTGAAAGTTTCCGGCAACGCCCAGCAACGCAAACGCAACTTTTTTCTGCATCACGGCACTTTGCTATATGCGTTTGACGTTGGCGGCGTTCAAAGATACCTGCGGATGCCGGCTCGCCAGCCGGCGTATCGCGAACAGCGCCCTCATGGGGGGTTCATGCGTAACTTGCCGCTGACGCGCGAGGAAATCGTGGCGCGTTTGCGAAAGGCGTTTGACGCCGACCACGAAACGACGGCCTGGCCAAAGGATCTTGTTGGCCAGCTGGTCGCGACCAAATACTCCTTGCCCGAATGGACTCGCCGCCGGTGAAAGGCCGTTGGGTCCGGGAATGTATATCAAAACAAGGGCATATGTATCGCGCAGTCCGTCGGAGGGGCACCATGCCGGGCGAGTTGACGTTCATGATGGGCAAGTTTGCCGCCGTCTTGCCAGTCGACTTCCGTTATGCCCGCAATCACATGTGGTGTCGGGAGCATGAAGGCCGCTTGCGGTTTGGGTTTACGTCCTACGCTGTCCGACTTATGAAAGATGTTTACTTCCTTGATTGGACTGTGGACACGGGGACGACCTTATTACTGAAGCAGCACATCGGGCATATTGAGACGAGTAAGGCCCAGTCGGATTTGTTTGCTCCGATCGCGGGGCGGCTGGTAGAGTTCAATAAGGAGTTGCTTCGCGATCCGTCAGGCATTAACGTGGACAATTACGGCCCGGGTTGGCTGTTCGACATGGAAGGCGAAATTGGCGACACCATGACGGCCGAAGAGTATTTTCAGTTTTTGGATGCCGGTTGGGAAACAACGCAGCGCATTTTGAAGGGGCATGTCTAAAATGAGTTCCCGCCTTACTGTTGTCGTCTCGCAAGCCCAGGGCAAGAACCCCGCCAAACGTGCCCTGGAAGAATCGATCGTTGCGGCACTGATCCTGGAATCGGGCCTCGATGTCTCGGTCGTTCCTTATCTTTATGATCTGCACGCCGAGCACACGGGCCGAATGTTCCTCGAAGGTGTTAAAGGCGACATGTGTGTTTTGACCTGGAACTTCCCGCGGGCGTCGTTTTGGTTGCTCGACCGCGATGGCATACGTGGTCACTACGGTGAAAGCCAGCTCAAACCGGCGGTGGACGTGGATGAGGACGAAGAAGAAGCCGAGGCCCAACCGGCCAAGGGGATCGGCAGCGTTGAAGTGCCCGAGCGCTGGATTTATTGCCTCGACCTGCGTGATTTTAACAATCATGAGCCGTTTGTGCAGGAAGTTCGCCGCATCGCCGCCGAGTGCCGCGAACGGCGGGCGAATACGCAGGCAGCAAAAGCCGACGCCAAACCGGTGATGGTGACGCTGGGCAGCGTGCTGGGCAACGGTGCTGTCAATCACACGGAAATCAACGGCAAACCGCGGTTCACGCCGGAGCAATTGCTGACGCCACCCAATCGCCGCTGGTATCCAGTGATCGATTACAGCCGCTGCACCAACTGCATGGAATGCCTCGATTTTTGCCTGTTTGGCGTCTACGGCGTCGACAAACTTGATCGCATCGCCGTGGAGAATCAGGACAGTTGCAAAAAGGGCTGCCCGGCGTGCAGCCGGGTATGTCCCGAGCAGGCGATCATGTTTCCGGATTACAAGACGCCGGCGATCGCGGGAGCGCCCGTGGGGGCGATTGGCGGGTTGAAGATCGACTTGACGAAGTTATTCGGCGGGGATGTCAAGGATGCATTGGGACAGGCGGTACTGGAACGCGATCGCGAATTGGTTGCTGATGGGCGAGAGGCGGTTGGCATGGCGGTCGGCATTCCCAGACGACAAACGGGCAAGGCCGACGGGCCGAAGGATGAGCTTGACAATTTGATGGATCAATTAGATTCGTTGGATTTGTGAGAACGCTGGGCACATGGCCCTAACAACTTTTCCCGCCCGCCTCGAAACTGCCTACCAAACCGCCCTCGCCGCGCTACTCGCCGAGCGGACGCCCGAAGGTCACTGGGTCGGCGAATTGTCGTCGTCCGCACTTTCCACGGCAACAGCGATCAGCGCTCTCGCGCTTGTTCAAAAACACACCGGCGACACAATTCATCAACCGCTGATCGATGGCGGCGTGGCCTGGCTGGCGGCGAACCAAAACGCCGATGGCGGGTGGGGCGACACGGTCAAGAGTCTTAGCAATATCTCGACGACCATGTTGTGCCGGGCTGCCTTGCATCTTACCGGCGCGGTTGAGCGCGAGCGTGAAACCACAAATCGGGCGGAGCGGTGGTTGGCGGAGCGCTATGGCAAGACGCCGGCGGAGTTGGCGGAGGCGGTTCGTCAGCGCTACGGAAAAGACCGCACTTTTTCGGTGCCGATTTTGACGACCTGTGCGCTGGCGGGGCTGGTGTCGTGGGACGAGGTGCCGCCGTTGCCGTTTGAGCTGGCGTGCTTTCCGCAATCGTGGTTTCGGTTTTTGCGGTTGCATGTCGTCAGTTATGCGCTGCCGGCGTTGATTGCGATTGGGCAGTGTGTTTATCACCATAAGAAACCGTGGAATCCGATCACGCGGCTGTTGCGCTGGCTGGCGCGGGGAAAGAGTTTGAAGGTCTTGCGGGCGATTCAGCCGACGAGCGGTGGCTATTTGGAAGCGACGCCGTTGACGAGTTTTGTGACGATGAGTTTGGCCGCTTGCGGTTTAGCACGCGGCGAAGTCGCACAGCACGCGATTCACTTTCTGGTGAGATCGGTGCGGCCGGATGGCAGCTGGGCGATTGACACGAATTTGGCGACGTGGGTGACGACGTTGGCGGTGAATGCGATTTCGGTTTCGGGCGAGTTTGGACTGTTGGAAAAACAGGCGGAATTGCGTGACTGGCTGCTTCAACAGCAATACAAGGAGCGGCACGCATATACGGGCGCCGCTCCCGGTGGATGGGCGTGGACTGATTTACCTGGCGGCGTGCCGGATGGCGACGACACACCAGGGGCTATTTTAGCGCTTGCAAGTATTTCCAAGGATTGCGATTTGAATGCGGTGCAAGCTGCCGTGAAATGGCTGATCAATCTACAAAATAATGACGGCGGTTCGCCCACGTTTTGTCGGGGTTGGGGGCACCTTCCATTTGATCGCAGCGGATCGGACCTAACTGCTCATGTGTTGCGCGCATTATTCTGGTGGCGAAAGGAAACGTACCGCTTCGAAAATCACTCCGATACATTTCTAATGGTAGACGACTCCCCAGAAATTCTCGACCAAAAGGTCATCCGGCGATCATACGAGTGCATTCACAAAGGAATTAGTTACCTCGCCCGCACGCAGCGTCCCGACGGCTCCTGGCTCCCGCTCTGGTTCGGCAATCAGCACGCCCCCGATGACACCAATCCCACCTACGGCACCGCCCGCGTGTTGGCTGCTTACCGTGATCTCTCTATGATGGATACGGAGCCGGCACAACGAGGCGTGCACTGGTTGCTCGACAATCAAAATGACGATGGCGGCTGGGGAGGCTGTAAGGGTTGCCCCAGCAGCATCGAAGAGACGAGTTTGGCGGTGGAGGTTTTGTTAGATGCGGAGTCGGGGCGTGCTAAGCCGCAAGCGGCTGTGAATAAAGGGCTTGTGTGGCTCGTCGAACAGGTGGAGTCTGGCGGGCTGCAAAACCCGACGCCGATTGGTTTTTACTTTGCAAAGCTGTGGTATTTTGAGAAACTGTATCCGATGATTTTTGCGGTGGGGGCCCTTGGAAGGGCTCGCCGCAAGTTAGCCCACCAAACGGAACTGGCTCCTAATACTTAACATTCGACTGAGGTGTGCAACGTGGCGACCGTCCTTGAACCACCCCCAGCCAAAAAAGACAAACGTCCCAGCACTGCTCATTTCAAAATCGTCCCCGAGACGCGGGAGCTGCGCGACCGCATCCGCGACGAGGCGGCTCGCTTTGGCAAGAGGATTGACCGTTCCAAACCGCTCACCAAGCCTGCCCTCCAACAAATGGGCGAGGAAATGTTGCGGGCGATGGGGCTGGGCGAGCAGTATCTCGGCTTCACGATGGTAGCCATCACCAATGAATTCTGGCGCGAACAGGTGTCGGCGATTGATTTCAAACGGCGATTGTTGCTGTTGCCGCATTGTTTGAAAAATGCGGAAGGTTGCCCCGCTGACTATGACGAGTTTGGTTTGGATTGCAAGAAGTGTGGCGCTTGCTCGGTGGCTGATTTCAAGGTGAAGGCGGAGGAACTGGGTTACAAGGTGCTGGTCTCCGAGGGCACGCCGATTGTGCTCAAGATCATCGTTAGCGGGCACATTGACGGCATTGTGGGCGTGGCTTGCCTCAATGTTTTGGAGAAGGCGCTCGACAAGATTTTGTTGGCGGGTGTGCCTTGCGTGGCCGCTCCGCTGCTTTCCAGCAATTGCCGCAGCACGTCGGTGGATGATGATTGGGTTTCGGAACTTATTGATCTGCGCACGGAACCAGCGAAGGAGACTACCAAGTCGTATGTGCATCTGATGCGCGCCGCGCATCAAGTCTGCGAGGAACCCGAGTTGACGCGGTTGGCGCCGCGAGCGCGGGTGAAGAAAGACAAGGAGACTGGGAGACACGGAGACAAGGAGAGGAGTGATCCTTTGGCGCTGCAGGAAGAGATTGCCTATGATTGGTTGGCTCAGGGCGGTAAACGGTCGCGACCGTTTATCACGCTGGCGGTTTACGATGCCCTCAAGGGCGGCAAGGGCACGCTAAGCGCTGAAGGTCTCGTTCTGCCTGACTCAGTCCGGCGAGCAGCTTTGGCCATTGAGACATTCCATAAAGCGTCGCTCGTGCACGACGACATTGAAGACGATGATTCTTTCCGCTATGGCCGCGAGACGTTGCACCGGCAACATGGTGTGAGCACGGCGATCAATGTCGGCGATTATCTCATCGGGCTTGGCTATCGGCTGGTGAGCCGGGAACGCAAAGCCCTTGGAGCGGAGTGTGCGGCAGATATCATGGATCGGCTCGCGGACGCTCATATCAAGCTCTCCGAAGGGCAGGGGGCCGAGTTGCTGTGGCGCGACGCCGCTGACAAGACGATCAGCCCGCTTGACGCCCTCAAAATTTACGCTCTCAAGACTGCTCCTGCGTTCGAAGCAGCGTTGTATTCCGGTTTGCGTTTGGCTGGGCCGACTGAGCAATATGACAAAATGGTGGTCGAATTCAGCCGTCACTTGGGCATCGCTTTCCAGATTCTTAACGATCTCAAGGACTGGGAAGGCGACAGCGACAACAAGATGATGGCCGGGCAGGACGTGCTGGCGGCGCGGCCGACGTTGTTGTTGGCTTTGGCTTTGGAAGCCCTGGCGGCGCCGGATCGGCAACAATTGCTCGATCTTTTGCATGGAGTCCGGCTCTCGACCAATGGCCATCGGCAATCGGCCATCGAGCAAGTTCGTGGACTGTTCAACAAGGCTCAGGTCTTTAGCAAGGTTGACAAACTTGTCGAAAAATACCGGGCCAAAGCGGAAGCGGTCGCCGACGAAGTCGAACCAACGGAGCTGCGCGAGTTGCTCTATTACCTGGTGGACAGCGTTCTGGATCGGCAACCTAGTGCCGAGGAGCCGCCGGTGCAAATGGTACAATTGGGTGTATGAGCGATCCTGTCCATTCTTCAGGCCCCGATGTGCGCGGCCTGTTTGCCCTGTTTCCGCCGTCGAGCTTCATGGCTCGTTTCGAGATCGTGCCGGCCGAGCAGGTGCCGCCGCCCTATCACGAGTTGCTCGTTCATGAGCATCACATGACCGTCACCGTGGAAAAGCACCACGGCGAAAAGGTCGATGTCAAAATCCTCGAGCGGCTCAAGGGCGACAAGGCGTATGCCCGCAAGATTTTGCTGGTGACGCAAAACAGCAAACGCGTCGTGCAGTTCGGCCTGGTTCGCATTCACCTCGATTATTGTTCCCAAGAAGTCCGCGACGAAATCCTGGCCGGCAACACGCCGCTGGGCCGGATTCTCATCAATCACAATGTCCTGCGCCGCATCGAGCCGACAAACTACTTGCGAATCATTCCCGGACCTGCCATGATGGAATGGTTCGCCCTGCCTGAGCCTCGACCCACCTACGGCCGCCAAGCGGTCATCCATTGCGACGGTAAGCCTGCGATTGAATTGCTGGAGATTGTCGCTCCTGAGCCGATTGCGGTATAAGCGTCTTTCGATTGACACATGTGCTCATGGTTTGCGTCCCCGTGCCGTATCGGCAGACGCAATTCGGACAGGAGGCTACGTTGAAAGCACCCTTGATCGCTACCGCAGAATTGGCCGTAATTTTGAGCGCGTGTTTTGGACTTTACCTCCATCTAAACCGCCCTACGTTTGGCAGCCACTATGGCAGGACTATGTTGGATGTCAAGTCACTAGACCAGGCCGTGACCGCCTACTGGCTTTTGCAAAAAGAACTGCCGCCGAGCCTGGAAGTGTTAGCCGAACGATTTCCGGACGGTCGTCCTGCCTTGATAAAAGACAAAGAAGCGCTCCATGATGCTTGGGGCCGACCGTATCACTATGACCGCGATCAACTCGATCCCAAATCGGACAAGCCGTTGATTTGGAGTGATGGCGACCCTCGCACGCGCGGTGTCAAGATTGCCAATTGGGGCGAGGAGCCGCGCCCATACACTTCGATCGGCACGGCTCGTGTCGTCACCGCCGGGGTTATCTGCATAGTGGTTCTTGTGATTGGCTGGTTTGTATTCCAGTGGATTGAGCGGTTACCGGCTGAAGCAAAAAACTCCATTTGGCTAGCATTGACTTTGTTTACGGTGTGCGGTTTCCTACTCGGCTTTTTTTACTGGCTTAACTACGTGACGATGCTGGATTAAACGGTAAGTTCATCGGGCGATGTTGATTGCCATGCTGGAGAGCTGACATGAAATGGACTGACTTGCTTTTGACGAACGGGGACGCGGCGGAAGTGGTGGGATCATCTTACGGGTTCCTCTTCTCTGTTGCCGTCGTGGAGAAAGGTACTTTCACGCCACAGAGGCGTCGAGTTCGCGGTGGGACAGAGAAGAGGAACCCGTAACTGAGCGGAGGTTCAATATGAAACCAAAGCACTTTGTTCCTTGGATTGCACCGATCCTGTTGGTTGGAGCCGTTACTTATGGCTTTTGGCATTACTATACAGCCATGTCGGACAGTGGAGACATGCGACCTTGGCGTGCGCTCATGACTATAAAGTCACTAGACCAAGCTGCCACTTCGTATTATCTGCACCACGATCAGTGGCCGCCGGACTTAGAAATCTTGGCTAATCCCAAGCCCGATGGCAAACCTCCGTTTCTGAAGGACGCCAGCGCTCTTATTGACCCCTGGGGCAGGCCGTATCAATACGATCCAAAACAGATTAATCCAAAATCCGAAAAACCCCTGATTTGGTGCGTGCCTGACCCGCGCACGCCTGAAATCAAGATTACCAACTGGGATTGATTGCCATGAAATCCCTTGTGACGCTGGCCATCGCCATCGGCTTTTTCATGCTCTGTATCCAAAATCGCGCTTACGGCGACAGTCGCGTCAGCCGTACGCGACATCAGGTTATGACATTGGACCATGCCGTGAATGCGTACCGGCTCAGAAATGGAGCATTACCGCCCAACCTGGCGATCATGACCGAACGACAACCCGACGGCGGTCCAGCCCTCCTCATAGACAACAACTCGATCGTCGACCCCTGGAGCCAACCCTTCCACTACGATCCCAATCAACTCTGTCCTGAATCCGGCAAGCCGTTGATTTGGAGCGATGGCCCACCCGGCGTCTCAAACGCCAAAATCGCCAACTGGGGCGAGGGTTCTATCTATAGATCGCAATTCAACATACCGTGGGAAGCCATCGCCGTGTTTGTCGGCATGGTCGTGCTTTTGGTTTGTTGGGTTTTGCCAAGGAGCAAAAATGAGCGATTGAGAAACACTCAAACGCTCGCAGGATTGCTCCTGCTGTGTTTGATCCTCGGGGCTGTATGTTTTTATTTTGCCTACGGCAGGATGCTCGATTGAGGGTTTGGAGTGAGTGCGGCATGAAATCATCAAACGTCAAAACCTTGCTATTGCTCGTGCTGCTTTTCGCCGCATCAGGACTTGTGATCTGGTTTGGGTACAAGGCCATTCTCAACGAAAGGCACAAGGGCACCGCGCGTTCGGATGTCGCCGCAATTGACAGGGCTGCAACTGCGTATCATTCCAAACACTCGGAATGGCCCTCGCAGCTGGATGTGCTAATCGCCGGCTCGGAAAATGATAACCCCTTCTGCGGGCCCGACCCTTTGACAGACCCCTGGGGCCGAAGGTACCAATACGATCCCAAGCAAGTTCATCCGTCGTCTGGCAAACCGCTGATTTGGACGGAGGGACTGGAACCGGGAAAGTCAGCAAAGATCAGCAACTGGGATTGAAGTTGGGGACCTGGCAGGGTTGCCGACACACGTTTACGGGTTCCTCTTCTCTGTTTGTGGTCGGGGGCAGGGATTTCGCCGCGACCTTGGTGCCGAGTTTTACGGGGGACGGAGAAGAGGAACCCGTATGTGACGGGCAGGATCGCCATGAAAACAAAACACATCGTTACCGTTCTCGGCTTGCTCGTTTTTTGTGCCTTCATTGCCACTTTTTTGTGGGTGCAATACGCATCAATGGAGGACACGTCTCCGCGGTACTGGACACGTCTTGACCTCAAATACTTGGAACAAGCGGTGAGAGCTCATCATTTGCTGTACGCGGAATGGCCGGAATCATTGGAAGTCCTAACCAAGCCGCACGGTGAAGGCAAACCGCCGTTGCTAAAAGATCCGTCCATGATCATCGACGGATGGCATAGGCCATTCCATTACGATCGCACTCAGCTTCACCCAGTAACCGGTGAGCCGCTCATCTGGTCGGAAGGGCCACATCCGGGCAGGAAAGGCAGCAAGGTTACCAATTGGGATGCCCTTCGGGGAAATTGAGAGCGATGACCGCGTTACGGTGTGCAACGAATCCGGCACCCAACCGGTCGACGGGCCGCTTCGGTTTTTTTGATGCAAGCTATTTTTTGGCTTGATGTTGTGTCAACATAATGCAGGAGCAGCGACTGCCCGTTGGTATG
>DASRAT010000642.1:0-12848 GCA_035638015.1 Gemmataceae bacterium
CATGGTCTTCGCCATGTCGCTTGGTCTTGGCATTGTCGGCCTGGAAGAAGTGCTGGAACTGGAATTCACCGAAATTATCGAACCAGAAGAAGCGCAAAGGCGCGTCGCCGCCCAGTTGCCGCCTGGCCTGGAAGTTCTTTCCGCACGCCGCATTCCAACCAAGGTCACTGCCCAGGTTAGCCGCGCAGGCTACCGTGTGGCCGTGCCCGCCGAGCGAATGGCGGAATTGCCAAACCAAATCGACGCCGTCCTGGCTGCCACGGAGTGTTGGGTCGAACGTACCAAACCCACGCGGCGCCGCTTGAATCTTCGCCCCTTTGTGTCAGAACTCCGAGTAACCGATCAACACCTTGAAATGCTTTTATGGGTGACGCCCAACGGCGCCGCCCGTCCAGGCGAGATTCTGGGCCTCGTTGGCCTGGGCGATCTCGTCGAGTCCGGCGTTCTTATTGAGCGCCACGTTTTGGAAATCCACGACGAAATTCAACAACCCGGCCCCACGCTCCCTGCTCAAGAGCCAAGCCGGCAACCCGCGTTGCCGGACGGTCCGCCCGACAGTGCCGACAAGCCTGCTCGGCCGACCGCGTTAATCAGTGGACCTATGAGCTACGACTCGTGAGGCCGCCCATTTTCGGGGCTGGCTGCGTGCCGCCCTGGCAGGAAGGACTGCAATGAAGAAAGAGATGCTCATCAACGTGCTCCAGCCCGAGGAGTGCCGTATCGCCATTTTGGAGGACGGCGTTCTGGAGGAACTGTACGTCGAGCGTACCGGCCATGAGAGCTATGTTGGCAACATTTACAAGGGCCGCATAGTCAACATTGAGCCGAGCATTCAGGCCGCCTTCGTCGATTTCGGCGTCGGCCGCAATGGATTTTTGCACGTCAGCGATGTCGAACCGGCTTATTATCGTCACCTCGAAACGCGTGGCGGCGGCGACCGTGATCGCAACGGCCGGCGTGGGGGTGGTGGAGGTGGCGGCTACCGTGATCGGGACCGGGATCGCGGCCGCGGCCGAGACCGCCGTGGCCCGCGTCCGTTTGACGATGAGCCGCGCCGACGCCGTGAGGAACCACCGATCCCCGCCGCGGATCTCGACCGACCGGACGATGTCCCGTTTGAAACATCGGCCGACGATCTATTTGGCGTCAACACTTCCGAATTCACAAGTGAACTGTCGATTGTCGCACCGCCGGATGATGTAACTCCCTCCGGCGCGGACGATATGGGTAACACCGATTGGCCGACTGTTCCTCCTGGCGACGATCCAGCAGGCGAGGCTGCTGCTCCACCGCGTGCGGAGTCGGAGGATGAAAACGCCGGCGGGCGTCATCGCGGGCGGGGTCGTGGGCGCGGCCGAGGTCGTGGACGTGGCCGAGGCCGAAACGATAATCGCGGCCCCGATGGGCCGCCCCCTGGCGATGCGCCGCCGCCCGCCAGGCCGATGGATTCCGCGGAACGCCGTACCCGCGAAACTGATCCCAGCGACCTATCTGACGACGATTTGAGTTTCTCCAGCAGCCGGCCTCCCGAGCCGCCACCCGCTCCGGCTTTCAAGGAAGAACCGCATTTCGCTCCGCCAGTGGAGGATCACGGCAGGCCCCAGAGAGCGGTCGTTGAGGAGGAACCCTTCGAAGATATGCGTGAAAGCCAACCGGCGCCCGTCGGTGAAGACGACTTTGAGCCAGAGGACTTCGCCCCTGAGCCAACCGCTCAAGAGCACGAAGACATCGCCGACGATTTCGCCGAGGAACGCATGCCCGAGTTCGAGGAAGAAGATGAAGGTCCGCCTCGCCGTGGCCGCCGTGATGACCGTCGCGGTGGTGGCGGCCGCGACCGTGGCCCACGTGACCGAGGCGGTCGTGACCGTGGCCGTCGACCGATGGGCCGCCCTGGTTCCGGCCGCCCCAAGCCGCTGATTCAAGACATCTTCAAACGTGGACAGGAAGTTCTGGTCCAGGTCATCAAGGAAGGCATCGGCACCAAAGGCCCGACGCTCAGCACCTACATCAGCATCGCCGGCCGTTACCTCGTCCTGATGCCTGGCTTAAACCGCATTGGCGTTTCGCGCAAGATCGCCGACGACGATCAGCGTCGCCGCCTGCGTGACATCCTCAATGAACTAGAACCGCCCAAGGGTCTCGGTTTCATCATCCGCACCGCCGGCCTGGACCGAACCAAAAAAGAGCTGCAGCGCGACCTCGCTTATTTGTCGCGGCTTTGGCAAGTGGTGGTCCGCCGCATCAAAAAGGTCAAAGCCCCCGCGGAAATCTATCAAGAAAGCGACATGATCATCCGCACCATCCGCGACACCTTCACCAGTGAGATCGACACGATTTGGGTTGACGAACCGACCGCCTTCGCCCATGCGCAAGAGTTTCTACAGTTTGTCATGCCGCGCTACGCCAATCGCATCAAATGCTACAGCGAGCCAGCGCCCATGTTCCACAAATACGGCATCGAGGACGAGATTGCGCGTATTCAGCGCCGGCACGTGCCCCTGCCGATGGGCGGCTCCATCGTCATTGATCAAACCGAGGCCCTGGTCGCCATCGACGTCAACAGCGGCAACTTCCGCGCCGACAACAATGCCGAGGAAACCGCCTACCAGATGAATCTCCAGGCCGCCAAGGAGATCGCCCGTCAGCTGCGCCTCCGCGACCTGGGCGGCGTGATTGTCAACGACTTCATCGACATGCGCGACGAAAAGCACCGCCGCGGCGTCGAAAAAGCCGTCCGCGACGCCATGAAGCGCGACCGCGCCCGCACCAAGATCCTCAAGATCTCGCAGTTTGGCATCATCGAGATGACCCGTCAACGCATCCGCCCGTCGCTGAAACGCAGCGTTTATCAGGACTGCGTCCACTGCAACGGCACCGGCCACGTTAAAACCACGGAGAGCATGAGCATCGATGTCATGCGCATGCTCCAGCTCGCGGTCCATCGGCCCAACATTCAGCGCATCGACATCAAAGTCAATCGCGACGTGGCCAATTACTTGCAAAACCGCAAACGCAAGCCGATCAACCAGCTGGAGGAGGCGGGCAACACCGCCGTCTACATCCTGGGCGATCCGGTCGGTCCTCCGGAAATGCTCGAGTTTGTTTGCTATGACAATAACAATAATGAGGTGAAATTCCTGGCCGTGGAGGAGCCGGCGCGGCCTCGGCGTCGGTAATGCATAGTGTTTGTTACAGCGGGTTGACAAATGCGACGGCCGCCCCTAGGGGTTCTCCATGGCCTTCTGGATTCTCGCCAAGAAAGAACTGCGTCTTTTGGCCCGCGATTACCGGGCCCTGGTGATTCTTGTCGCCATGCCGCTGATCTTTATTGTGGTCCTTGGCATCTCCGTCGGCGAAGGCTTTGGCCAGAAACCGGGCGATAAGCTGCGTGTATCGGTTGTCGTTCTTGACCAGGGCTTGCCGCCCGGAACCCCCAACGAATTCCTGCCGCCCGATGCCAAGAAGTGGTCGGACCTGGTCCTGAAAGACCTTGACGAAACCGCCGACATTCGCGTCGAGATCATCGATTCGCTGCCGAAAGCAGAGGAACTGGTGCGACGCGGCCAACGAGCCGCCGTGCTCGTGATCGGCCCCAATTTCAGCAAGCGAGCCAGTGCCTGCTCCTTCTTGGCGGGTTCGCAAAGCAAGCCAAAGACCATTCCGGCAGGCGTGTCGCCCGAACTTTACACCGGCATCAATCCCTTCGAGCGTGAAGGTGTTCGCCTCGACCTGCTCGATGTTGCCATTCTCAAAGATCCAACTCAGCCGACTGCGGTGTCGATCATGACCCAGGTCGCCCAGGGCCCCATGCTACGACTAGTGCTACCGTGGATGATAGGCCGGGCCTTCGAAACATTGGGCAAGGAAGAGTTCATCGCCAAGCTCGGCGAAACTATGGAAATCCCCATTATCGGCAGGCCCAAGCTGGGAAAACTCCTGGTCACCGTCGAGCAACGCAAATCCGTGGGCCTGAGCGTCCAAGAAGCTATTCGGGAGCATTTCAAGAGCTACGACTTGACGGCCAAGACCTGGGACGGCCTAACCAAAACCAAAGAAAAAGGCACAGGCGGCGGCACCGCGGTCTACAAGGATGAAGGCAGCGGCCTGCTCAAGCTCGGCTCGCAGCGCTACAAGATTTTGGTGCCGTCTTACACCGTGATGTTCTCGTTCTTTCTGGTGTTGACCATCGGTTGGCTTTTCGTGGCGGAACGCCGCCAGGGTACGCTCAAGCGGCTGCGTGCAGCCCCGATAACGCGCGTTGAAATTCTCCTCGGCAAGCTGGCGCCCTGCTACATCGTGTCAGTCGGCCAGGGATTGTGTTTGCTGCTGGCGGGCAAGTTTATTTTTCAAATGGATTGGGGCCATGAGCCGCTGCTGTTTTTGCCGGTCGTCTTGTCCACATCCCTGGCGGCGATGGGCCTGGGCGTCTTGATCGCGGCGGTGGCCAAGACCGAGGCGCAGGTGGCCATTTATGGTTCGCTGTTGGTGTTGGTTTTGGCCGGTTTGAGCGGCTGTTTGATGGGCAATCGCGCCCTGATGACCGACACGATGCAGCAAGTTAGCCGGGTAACACCGCTGGCGTGGTCGCTGGACGCCTATCTGCAATTGGTGAACAATCCCGATCCGGCGATTGACATCGTGCTGCGGGCTTGTGGAGTTTTGACGATTTTTGGTGTTGGCTTTTTGGCCGCGGCCTGGAAGTTCATGCGATTGGATTGATGGCGGAAAAACAAAAAAACTCCAGGCCGGCGCTGTCCCCCGTCAGCTGACCGACCTGGAGCGGCAGGCGTCAAGCGCCTGCGTTGGTGTAGGCATCACTTGTGCGGCGGCGGTGGCTTTGGCTCATCCTGCCGGCCGTCAAATTCAATCTCCTTCTCCAACGCCCGTGCCATGGCGTGGGCATTGTCGTCGTTGATTTGATCTGGGTTCACCGTGGGCGGCTTTTGACCCGCTACCGTCTTGGCGCCATCGCCGGGCAATGCTGTTTTGAAACCGATCATGCCGGTGTCCACGCAGCCGGCCAATGCCAGAACCGACACCGCCAGGACCATTAGTAGCCGTTTCATTTGTGTTCCCCTGGCCCTGGTTCCTCGGTTTTCTTCAAATACAGGTCCCAGGCCGATTGTTCCAGCTGTTCGACCTGATGGAGCAGCACATCATCATGCGTTCGCAAGGCGATTTCGCGTAGTTTCAAAATTGCCTCGTTGCGACGATTGAGGGCTGCCTCCTCGCGGGTTTGCCGCTGCGCCGCCAATTCAGCGGCTGACGGCTCGCTCTTCTTGGGAGCCTCAGCCGCCTTCTTCGCAGCCGGCTTGTCGCCGAAGGGCCACATGTGGGAATACCAGCTGCCGCTGCTTTTGACTTCCGCCTCTTTTTCCTTGCCGTTTTCCTGGGCCGAAGCCAAGGTGCAGGAACCCAGCAATACAACGGCAATTGCCAACTTGCGCATTATTTCCTCCCGACTCGGCTGCGTCGGTGCCAACCTTATTTGTCTGAAGTGAAGGTGCGGCCGTATGCCACAAAGTGAGGTGCGTGTCCAGACGAATTCAAAACAGAATCACGAAAGAATGAAAGACGAAAACACGAAATAAATTCCCTTTTCGTGTTTTCGTCTTTCACGCTTTCGTGATTTGCCTTTTTTGCCCAGCTAGCCCGGATCGCCTCCACCGCTCTCGGGCTTCTTCTCCGCCTTTTTCTCGGCTCCGGCCGCCAAGCCCTTTTCTACCGCTTCGATGAGCCGCTCCATGGCGAATGGCTTGCGGATGTAATCGACGACGCCCAGATACTCCGCGTAGGCCTTGTGCCGGCTGCCTTCGTTGGCGGTGATCATGATGATCGGAGGGGCGTCGCCCTTGTCCCGGAAATGCTCCAGCACGGGATAGCCGCCCATCTTGGGCATCATCATGTCAAGGATGACGAGATCGGGTTGTTGTTGATAGATTAGTTGCTTGCCTTGCTGGCCGTCGCGGGCCTGAAGGACACGGTAGCCCTGCCGTTCCAGGATGGTGCGTAGGCCGTCGCTAAGCTCGTAATCGTCGTCCACAACCAGTATGATCTTGTTCTCGGCCATCGGAGTCCCCCATGCGGAAGAAGGCGGGTCGTTTTGTCTATTATGGATTATAATCAAGCCGCTTGCGGCTTAGCGAGAGGAGATCGCCATGGGATTGCGTTTCAGTGTCCTGGCCAGCGGCAGTTCGGGGAATGCGTCGCTAATAGAGGCGGACGGTTTCGGCGTGCTGCTAGATGCCGGTTTAGGGCCACGCCAGCTGGCCTCCCGGCTTAAAGCCATCGGACGGGATTGGCACGACATCCATGCCATGCTGCTAACGCACACGCATTCGGATCACTGGAACGACCGCGTTTTCGCAACTTTGCAACGCCACAACATCCCGCTTTTTTGTCATGCCGATCATCATATTGCCTTGCGCGGCGGCAGTCCCGCGTTCACCGAGCTGCGCGATGCCGGTTATGTGCGGGGCTACGAAATGGCCCAGTCGTTTCAGCTTTCGCGGACCATGACCTGCACCCCGTTGCCGGTGAAACACGACGAAACCACTTGCGGCTTCCGCTTCGAGGCAACGATGGACCTATTCGGCAGACCACAAACCTTGGCCTATGCGGCAGACCTGGGCTGCTGGACAGCCGACCTGGCTGACGCCCTGGCGAACACGGACATTTTGGCACTGGAGTTTAACCACGATGAATTCCTGGAACGCACCAGCCGGCGGAATCCCGCGCTTATCAAGCGCGTATTGGGAGACCGTGGTCATCTGTCCAACGCCCAGGCGGCTGATTTGCTTCGCGAGATACTAAAACGATCGGAGCCAGGCCGGCCGCAACATGTGGTGCAATTGCATCTGAGTCGGCAATGCAATCGCCCCGCGATGGCGGCCGACGCAGCCCGTGTTGTCGTGGAGCAAATGCAGGCTGACGTGGCCGTCCACACGGCGCGGCAGAACGCCCACGGCCCGACATTGACCATCGGCGAGCAAGAAGGCAAACAGGTCCACGTGCGCGTGAAACGCGTTGTGCGCAGAAAAATGGCCGTCGTTTCGCGGCACTCGCAGCCGTTGCTGCCGGGATGGGAAGACGGGTGAACAATCCTTCAAAAGTGCTACAAAAGCACCATGTCCCTGCATCCAACACGGAGGAAACCATGTCCAAATCGAAAGCGATTTACCAGCTGAAGGTCACCTTGGCCGACATCAAGCCGCCGATCTGGCGGCGTATCGAAGTCGCCGATTGCAGCCTTGCGAAGCTGCACGACATCATTCAGGAATGCATGGGTTGGCACGGCGGGCATCTCTGGTCCTTCGAGATCGGCGGCGAGGATTATGGCGCCGATCCTTTCGGCGAATTGGACATGGCCGACCCCAAAAAAGCCCGGCTGGCCAAGTTCGTCGAGGCTGGCTACGCGAAATTCAACTACACCTACGATTTCGGCGACAACTGGATCCATCACATCGTGGTCGAAAAGGTCCTGGATGCCGATTCCAAGGTTAGATATCCGCGCTGCGTTAAAGGCGCCCGAGCATGTCCGCCCGAGGACTGTGGGGGACCGTGGGGATATGCCGATTTTCTGGAAGCCATCAACAATCCTGGGCACGAGCGGCACGCGGAAATGATGGAATGGCACAGTCAAAGCTTCGATCCTGAACGATTTGAAGTTGGGGCCATCAATAGGAATTTAGTAGGCATTCGCTGACGGCCACGGGCAGGCGAGTGATTTGACCGCCGTTGAGAAGGGAGTGACCATGAGACGCCAGGATTTTATGGGCTTGCAACTCTAATGGAGATGATTGGATGAAAGCGATGTTTTTGCGCCATCGATCAACGGGTCTATTGTCGGCCTTGGCAATCTGTTGTGTAGTGGGTGTAGTATTGCCTTTGGCCGCCGGCCCGATTAATCCCGCCGTATTCAAGGACCAATTTGAGGCCGCGGCCAAGAACGCGGAGTTTGTCGCCAAGGTGCGTGTCGTTGCCGTGACCTGTACCGCGACCACCGGCGAAGGCAAGAGCAAGAGCGCTGACTTGCAATTGTCGCTGCAAATCCTGGAAAGCCAAAAAGGACCGGCCAAAAAAAATGATGTGGTCGTGGTGTCGCACAAAGTGATTTTGCCCGCTGGCCCTGGACCGGGAACCTATGGCTACATGGCAGAGGTTCGCAAGTTTCCCATCACGCCGGGCGTCCATGGCTCGGTGGCATTGCGCTGGGACAAGGACGCGCGTTGCTACACAGTGATCGCCGGTTGGGTGCCCGAGGCCAACAATGCCGCCATTCCCACGGAAGTCGGCAAGACCTATGTTGCCGGCGATCCCGTCAAAAAGTAGCCGCTTGCGGCTTAGCTCTTTCCTCCCGCGGAGAACTCTTCAATGCAAGCCTTGGCCCTCAGTCTAATTGTATGGTCCGGCCCCACGCCTACTCCCACCGACGTCTGGCCCGAATGGCGCGGTCCCACTGGGGACAACCACGTCCCCGGCCCCGCCCTCCCCACCAAATGGAGCAAAACGGAAAACGTCGTCTGGAAAGCCCCATTCCCGGGTTGGGGTAATTCCACGCCCGCCATCTGGAAAGACGCGATTTTCCTCACCACGCAAGACAACGACCGTTTGCTCTTTTTGCGTATTGATCGACTCACCGGCAAAACCGCGTGGGAGCGGCAAGTCGGCAAGGGGGTGCCGCGACGAACGGGCAAACAGGGCAACGGCATGTTTCGCGATGAACACAACATGGCCAGCCCGTCGCCCGTCACCGACGGCAAGCACGTCTGGGTGCACTATGGCAACGGCGACATCGCTTGCTACGACGTCGATGGCGACAAAAAATGGTCGTTCAATTTCATCGAAAAATACGGCCCTTACAGCATCTGGTGGGGCCACGCCAATTCCCCGGTCCTGGTGGACGACTTGCTCATCTCCGTCTGCATGCAAGACCCCCTGCGCGGCGGCAAAAGCTACATCGTCGCCCATGAAAAGCTGACCGGCAAGGAAAAGTGGTACACCCTGCGCGACCATGGCGCCAAGGACGAGCCGGCCGATTCCTATGTGACGCCAATCGTTTACCGCCACGACGGCCGCGTCGACATCATCGTTTTCGGCGCCAATGTTCTGGACGCGTACGACGCCTTCACCGGCAAACGCCTCTGGCTCTCCAAGCCCTTCGGCGGCAACCGCGTCATCAGCTCCGCCACGCTGGCCGACGGTACCGTCTACGCCATCCAGGGCATGAAGGGGGTGCTCTACGCCGTCGGCCCGGTCAAGGACGTCAAGGACGACATTACCAAGACACACGTGCGCTGGAAAGTCAGCGGCGCATTGCCGGATGCCTCGTCGCCCGTCGTCACCAACGGCCTGGTTTTCATGGTCAACAACGACGGCATCGCCTTCTGCCTCGACGCCGCCAGCGGCAAGGAACACTGGAAGGAACGACTGGGCGATCAACACCGCGCGACGCCGTTGATCTCCGGCGGCAATGTGTATTTCGTGAGCAAAGCCGGCAAGGCTACTGTGATTGAGGCCGCCAAAACGCTTAAGATTGTGCATCAATGCGAGATGGGAGAGGAAGTGATCGCGTCGCCGGCAGCGGCGGCGGGGGATTTGTATATCAGGACGAAGGGGCGGCTTTATCGCATTGGGGAGAAGAAGTAGGGCAAATAAAGGCACGACTATGCGTTGAACTAAAGGTGTGACATGGAAACCCCGATCGGACAAACGATGACGGCTATTCGTGAAGGCACGGTCTCTGAGGTCCGGCGATTACTTGCCAAATACCCAGAGCTACTCGCGGAAAAAGGCCCCGGAATGCTTGCTCATGCGGCGGAGAGCAACCGCGTCGATATGCTCCCGATCCTGGTCGCCGCGGGCATCGACGTTAACGCTGCTGCATTGACGAACACTCCGTTGGTTTCGGCGGCGAGCAAAAAGGCCTTCGACGCCGTTCAATGGCTGCTGGACCATGGTGCCACCATTGATGGGAGAGCAGAGCCAAATTGCACTACGCCGCTGCACCAGGTAATCGCCAAAGGCTACCTCGATGTGGTGAAATTCTTGTTGGACCGCGGAGCGGACCCTAATGTTCTCCATGGCAACCCCGCGAGAAACGCATTGGCGGCGGCGAAGTTCTGGAGGCAGGAAAGCATCGCGACTTTTTTGGAGAACCAGGGCATTCGTGAAATCATCGTCGAGCCCGAGCCAGTGGACGTGGAACACCCCAATTTCAAGGCGAAAGACAGTGTTGGTCCGGTGGAATGGTTCGACAAAAAATGGTGGCATGTTTACGATTACGGGACTCGGCGAGGGCTGAAAGCCTTGAGCGAAAAGAACAAAGTGCTATTTCTCGTCGGTTATTTGATTGACCAACTCTGCAACGGAGGTGCACCTATGGTGTACTTCAACCCCTCGGGTGAATACACGCCTCAAATTGCCGTGGCCTTGGACAAGATTGGTGCGTGTCGGGCTTCACAGTTAATTCGCGAAATCAATGCCATGTTTCCGGACGGAAGGCCAGCCAAGGATCACGATACGCGCTCGCGCCAGGTCGAACAATTACCGGAGAGAGCATCACAACTAGGAACGGAGCTAGAACAAGTCTTCGAGGAGTGTAATCCGAATAATGGTGAGCGAGTATTGCTTTGTCAACTCTACGACCACTATTTCGGTTAGGCTCCATAGCCGCTCGTCAACGGAAAGTGTTTAGGTTACCGAGGATCCCCGTGCAGCCCAATTCGATCCGCCCTTATGTATGGATGCTCATGGGCTGCGCCGCGTTCGCCGTCATGTATGCGTTGGTCCATCAACTGCGAAACGAATGCGATTGGCAGATCATCGCTTTGATTCGCGCCAGCCTGGCCTGCCTGTTTGCCGTATTGTTGTGCAAAGCCGCTGGGGCCAAGCTGGTTTTGCTGCGGCCGCCTTCCCTTTGGATTCGCAGTCTCGCCGGCAGCATTAGCCTCATGTGCGGTTTCTTCGCCGTCACCCGCGAGGTGCCCGTCTCGACGGTGTTGGCCATCTCCAATGTTTTTCCTATCTGGGTCGCATTGCTCGCCTGGCCCATGCTGGGCTTGAAGCCCGGTTGGCCGGTGTTAGTGTCGGTTGTGACCGCGGTTGGAGGCGTGATTGTCATGCGTGCGCCCTGGCTCGAAGACTCCGGCGCAGCGGTTGATTTTGGCGATCACACCACGCTGGCCGCGGTGTGCGCGGTCGCCTCTTCCTTGTTCACTGCCGTGGCGATGCTCGGTTTGCACCGGCTGCACTGGATCAACACCCACGCGGTGGTCGCCCATTTTTCCGGCGTATCGGCCCTGTTCTGCCTGGCCGCGGTCTTTTATTTCGGCCTGCAAAAACCGCTGGAGCGGCTGCTTGAGTTGAACACGATTGTCTTGTTTTTGTGCCTTGGCCTGAGCGCCACGATAGGTCAGGTTTTCTTGACCAAGGCGTTTTCCACAGGTGCGCCCGCCGAGGTTGCGGTCGTGAACCTGTCCACGGTCGTGATGACCTTGATGTTTGACGTATTCTTCTTCGGCAAATCCCTCACCTGGTGGAACTTGATTGGCATGGCCCTGGTGATGCTGCCGACGGCGTGGGTAATTCTGTCGCCACGGCTGCGTGGCAAAACGACTTTGGATTTGCCGTCGGCCCTGGACAGCAGTCCGCCTCCAGTGGACGTTGAACGCCAAACGGTGGAAAATAAATAATGCGCACTCCAAACTTTGGAGTGCGGCGACTTGTCGCCGCTTTTTAGCGACTAAATTGAAGCCGAGGATTTACCCAAAAAATAGAGTCTGCAACCTCTGGCTTATTGGGGCGACGTAAAGCCAAGCATTCAGCCAAGAAAAAGCGGCGACAAGTCGCCGCACTCCAAAGATGTTTGACGCCACGCCTGCGGTAACACGTGCTTGGGAATTGGCCCAACAATGGGCTTGCCGGGAGGCGTGCGCGCTGGTGGCGCCTGCACATGTTTTGCAAGGACTTTTGCAAGAACAAGAAGGCCGACCGTGGTTGTTGCTGAAGAATGCCGGCGTCGATCCGATCGTCATCCGCAAGCCATTCAATGCAGAAAACAGCGCTGAAGATTGGGCGGACGTGCAAGCCGACAGCGCCGTCCGTGAGATTCTGGTCCGGGCCCAGGAATTGGCCCGGCGCTTCGGCGAAGAACGCACCGTCGCCAGCGAGCATTTGCTAATGGCAGTGCTCGAAATGGATGATGCACTACGGCAGACGTTGGAAAGCCAGGGCTTGCGATTTGCCGATCTGACGGCCGCGGTTGAGCCTCCCCAAGGGCCTCCCATCCAACTGGAGCAGCCATTGGATTTGTCCGACGCCCCGGACACGATGGCCGTCGCCCGCATTCTCGATGCCAACGCCAACCGCGCCCGCGAAGCACTGCGGGTTTTGGAAGACTATTGCCGTTTCATCTTGAACGACGCTTTTCTCAGCCGGGAATTGAAAACGCTGCGGCACGAATTGGCGGAAGCGTTGAAGGTGTTGCCGCCGGATTTACTGCTTTTGGCGCGCGATACTCCAGGCGATGTCGGGACCAACATCGCTACCGCCGCCGAAATGGATCGTGGCAATGTTCGCGATGTGCTGCAAGCAGGTTGCAAACGTGTGCAAGAATCGCTGCGCGGACTGGAAGAATACGGCAAGATCAGCAGCGTCGATTTCGCCCGCCAGATCGAAGCGTTGCGTTACCGCTCCTACACACTTGAACGCGCTCTGCTCTTGGGAACCGAAGCTCGAACTCGCCTGGAAGCGGCAAAGCTGTGCGTCCTGGTCAGCACCGGCCTATGCCGCCTGTCCCTGGCCGGCACCGTGAGCGAAGCCGCGGCCGGCGGCGCTCAGATTATTCA
>DASRAT010000643.1:0-15050 GCA_035638015.1 Gemmataceae bacterium
CTTAACGCGGCGAAGCCGCAAAGTAGGCCGGCCTTCCCAGGCCGGCTTGACGGCCCTGGCCGGCCTGGGAAGGCCGGCCTACCAAAAACCTTCGCAACAGCGCTGCCGCGTTCATTTCTTGTCCTTGATCTCCTTGAGCACTTCCCGCAGTTTCTCGTTGAACTCCTTGGGCTTCTCCAGCATGGGATAATGCCCGACCGCGTCGATGGTGACCACATTGAAGTCCGCGTACTTCTTGTTGACCGCCACGTCCGTGGCGTTGAAAAACATGTAACCGCCGCCGGAGTTGATGCAGCGCACCGGCGTTTTGGCTTCCTTGAGCAGGGCAGTCTGGTCGAGAGCGAACATGTCGGCCACCAAACCGAGCGCCATCTTTTGATCTTGGACCTCGGCGCGGGAGATGAGCCATTTCTTGAGTTCCGGCTCAGTTTTTTCGCTGAGCATGCCCTCCAGCGCTGTACGCGTGGTGCCCTTGAAATCCGATTCGAAACCTGCAACCAAGGTCTTCACCGTGTCCGCGGGCATTTTGTTTTCCGCATTGTGCAAGGTGTCCACGCCAATGACGGCGACCACCGTCCCCGGCAGGCGTTTCGCCGCCATGAGGCTCACCGGACCGCCCATCGAATGGCCGACGAGGATCACGCGTTTGAGGCCCAGCGCCTTGACCACCGATTCGACGTCAGCGGCCAGACTGCTGACGGTCCAGTTCTTGCGATTCTTGCCCGATTCGCCGTGGCCGGCCTGATCGAGAGTGACGATGCGGTAATCGGCCGCGAAGACATCCACTTGATTTTTCCAGTATTCGCGGTCGCCACACCAGCCGTGCAGAAACAAGAGCGCGGTGTCGCCCTGGCCGCGGACTTCGCAAATGATGTTCACGCCATCGGCGGCGGGGATGGTTTTCTTTTCGGCCTTGGCGGGGCCCTGGCTTCTCACACCCGATGCAAGGAATAGCAGACAGGCGGTCAAGAGGAGCATTCTCATGACTTACTCCCGTAGCTTGGTAGACAAGTAGACTTTTTTTCATTCTATGTGTTTGTTTCGAAATCCCGAAGGAAAAGTGACACACGGGGCGTCGGAAAATGCCCTTGACTGCTTCGGGGCCATCGGGTATTCCCCGCTGCCATTCACCCGTATTGATTTTCAATCAACTGGCATCAAGGCCCTGCAGAGGCTCAAAAATGGCCCGACGCGCAATTTTCCCCGTATTGATGCTGCCCTTGATCGCGCTCGGTTGTCAATTGCTGCCGGAATCCGCACCCAAAGAGGCCTTCGAGTCAGAGCAAAGTGCTGAAGGCTCGGTCTCAGTTGGCTCCATCACCCAAGACGGGGCCCTGGAAAAGAAATTCAACAGAATTCAGCGGGGAATGGATCGCAAAACCGTGGTGAAAATCATGGGGCGGGAACCCGATCAAGGCGTGTTGCCAGGTGGGTCGTGTGGTGGGGAGTCTTGCTATTGGTTTGAAGGTAGGGTGACAGTCTTCGTGAGTATTGACTACGCCCCGGATTTCGAAACATACGCCGTAAATTACAAGTCTATCATTCCCACTACGGAAAAACGCGGCCCCCCGGTTCTCCGAATGGTCGGCAAATAAGTTCCAATTGCGCCTTTCCTTGAACTTGCATTACCTCCCACTCCGCCCGCGCCTCATGCGCGTCCGTTTGCCCGAACCTTTTTGCCGCGTTTGCGCCGAGACAGACCAAGGCGCTTTTCTACTCCCTCAACGAAATCCAATCCTGCTTCTGCGTCGCGGTCTCGTCCAAGATCTCACTCCGCATTCTCCGCCGCCCACACTCCCGTGCTTACTGCCTTGCCGCTGAATTTCCAGAACAACCCCGGATGCAGCAAGAATTCGCACAGGGTCGAGGTAATCAACCCGCCCAGGATTACAGTCGCCACCGGATAAAGAATCTCCCGCCCCGGTTGATGTCCGCCGATGACCAGCGGAACCAAACCGATGCCTGCCGTAAGCGCCGTCATCAGCACCGGCGACAGTCGTTCAAGACTGCCGCGCAGCACCATTTCCTTGGTAAAGCCCTCGCCTTCGTGCTTCATGAGATGCAGGTAATGGCTGACCAGCAAGATGCCGTTGCGGGCCGAGATGCCGCCTAGTGAGATGAAGCCCACCAATGCCGCCACTGTCACGGGTTGTCTTGTCAGCACTAGCGCCGCCACGCCGCCGATGAAGGCCATCGGCAAGGCATTGAGGATTTGCAGCACAATCCGCGACGACGGATAAAGCATATACAGCACCATGAACATGCCGACGATGGAGATGACCGAAAGAATGGCGATCAGCCTTGTGGCCTCTTGCTGGCTCTCGAACTGCCCGCCAAACTCCACGAAATAGCCGGGCGGCAGCTTGACGTCCTCGCGAATCCGTTTTTGAATATCGGCGAGAATGCTGCCCACGTCGCGGCCCGAAGCCATGCACTTGACGACGATGCGGCGGCGGCCATTGTCGTGATTGATCATGTTGGCGCCACGGCCGTAGGTGTCGATGTCGGCCAATTCCTCCAGTGGCACCCAGCCTTTGCCGCTGGGCAAGTCCACCCGCAGCTTGCCCAGCGTGCTATACTCGGTGCGGGCTTCATCCTTGAGACGCACCAAAAGGTCAAAACGCCGTTGCCCTTCGAGCACCTCCGAAACGACCACGCCGCGCAGCGCCGTCTCGACCCATTGCTTGAGGTGTTCGCGGTCGACATTGTAAAGCACCAATTTGTCAGGCCGCGGCTTGATGCGAATCTCGTTGACCTCTTTCTGACCCTCAATCACCGGCGGACGCAGGCCCTCCACGCCCGTCAGCGCTTTCTGCACTTTCTCCGCGGAGGCGGACAGAATATCCAGATCGTCGCCGTAAATTCGAATGGCAATGTCGGCCTTGACGCCCGACAGCATCTCATTCATCAAGTGCTTGAGCGGTTGCTCCGGCTCGATGCTGGCAAGCTGTGGCACATTTTCCTTGATCGCCTTGTGGATGATCTCCTTGACCTCTTCGCGCGATTTGCCGCAATCGGGATTGATGGAGATTTGAAACTCATTTTCATTCACGGGATCAGCGTGCTCTTCCAACTCGCTGCGGCCCGTGCGCCGCAAGAAACCGGTGATCAAATCCTGCTTACGCAAATCCAGCAAGCAGGCTTCAATCTGCGGCGATACCGTGTTGGACGCTTTCAGCGACGCCCCCGGCGGCAGGATGCACGTCAACTGCACCGTGCCCTCGTCAAAATCCGGCAACAGACCGCTGCCCAGCCGCGTCAGAATCAGAGCACTGCCGGCAAACAAAACCCAGCCAGCAAAGAGCAACAGTCCCGCGTGAGCCATGCTGAACCGCACCATGTGCCCGGCCATCCATTTGAGGCCTCGCAGCAGTGGACTGTCATTGGTCCGGTGCGTCGCTCTGGCCTTGGGCAACAGGTAAAAGGACAACACCGGCGTCACCGTCAGCGACACCAAAAGCGAGGCCAGGATCGAAACGATATAGGCAATGCCCAGCGGCGTGAACAAGCGCCCTTCCAGCCCGGACAAAGCAAACAACGGCAGGAAAACGAGAATGACCATGATCGTCCCAAAGACGATGGCCCCGCGAATCTCGACGCTGGCCTGATAGATGACCTCGAAGGCCGGCCGCGGCGACGGCAAGGCGTTGTTCTCGCGCAGCCGTCGGAAAATGTTTTCCACGTCCACGATGGCGTCATCCACCAGCTCGCCCATCGCCACCGCGATGCCGCCCAGCGTCATGACGTTGATGCTCAAGGGCGTGCCGCTCCACCAGCTGATTAACCGAAACGCCAGCGCCGTCAATCCCAGCGACAGCGGAATCGCCGACAATGAGATGAAAGTCGTGCGGAAATTGAGCAAAAACAAAAACAGAATGATCAACACCATGAAGGCCCCGATCACCAGCGCCTCGGCGACGTTAAAGACGCCGCGGTCGATGAAGCGTTTCATCTGAAAGAAATCGGGGTTGATGTCGATGTCGCCCGGCAGAGCGTCTTCCAGTTCCTTGATCGCCTCCAGCACCTGGTCGGTGACGGCTCGTGTGTCGAAGTGTGGCTGGCGAGCAATGGTCAGCAATATCCCTGGCGAGCCGTTGACCGACGCGTCGCCGCGCTTGATGGCCGGCCCCGTGGTCACCTCGGCGATGTTGGCCAGCGTGATGGTCCGCTCGCCCGTCTTCTTGATCGGAATGAGTTTGATGTCGGCCAGCACCTTTTCCGGCTCCGGTCCCAGGCGGCCCATGAAGCGGATCGGTTGCTCCTCCATGCCGCGCTCGGCGTAGCCGCCGCTGCCGCTGAGGTTGTTCTTGCGCAGCGCCGCTTCCACTTCCTCCAGCGTGATGTTGAACTGCGTCAGTTTCTCGGGCGACACCAGCACCTGGTATTGCTTACGGCCCTCGCCCATGACGAAGACCTGGGCGATGCCCTTGATCTTGAGCAACCGAGGCCGGATCACCCAATCAACATTTGTGCGCAAATCCATCATGCGATTTTGCAGAGAACCGAACACGACCTTGTGCGGCTTGCCGCCGATGCTGACGGTGACCGTGCGATCCACGTCCGGCAGCGGACTCTCTCCCGCTTGCAACCGCTTGTCAACTCCCTTGAAAGCCGTGGTTTTTTTGTCTTCCGTGATCGCCACCGGCTTCAATTCCACGCCTTTGCCGCTCAGGCTGTCCCAGGTCAGCGTCAACGGCGCAGCCGCATCCACGCCAAGGCGGCTCCACTTGGTCACGTCCTCCAGGCGCTGGTTTTTGTCGTCGCGCGGGTTCCAGAGGTAAACGGCCGCCTGTCCGTCTTTTTGATCAAGCTTGAGTTCAGCCAGGTAATGCGTGGTGCCGACCGTCGCCAGCACGCCGCCTTTGCTGTCGGGGGTGTCGCGAGTTGGGCCAGTGCGGTGATGGATGCCAACCAGCATGATCTGGCCCAGAATGGAGCCAATCGGCGCCATTTGCGGATGAATGTCCTTGGGCAACAATGGCCGCACCACGGACAGTTTCTCGTTGACCACTTGCCGGGCAACATGGATTTGCTCGTCCCAGGCGAACTCGACAATGACCACTGACAAGCCCGGGCCTGACGTGCTGCGCACGGCGTGAACGCCCGTGGCGCCCAGTAATTCCCGCTCCAGCGGAGTGGTGACCAGCGTCTCGACTTCTTCCGCCGCCTGGCCGGGCACCTCGGTCATGATGACGACACGTGGCCGATCCAGATCGGGAAACACGTCGATGGGCATCGTGGCCGTGGTGTAGCTGCCGTAGACCAGCACCACCAGGCTGAGCGTGATGATCAGGACACGATAATGCAGCGCGAAACGTATGGTGGAATTAAGCATGTATGATTCTCCAGGGCATGCTGCTCAATATGACGAGCCGCCGGTCTTGTCCCGGCGGGGATGAACCCCGCCGCTCGTATAATCCTCGCCGCTCGTCTAATCCCCGCCCGCCTTTTGTGCTTTGAGCACCCAATTGAGCTGCACTGCCCCGTTCATGGCAATGCGCCGCCCGTTCATCTTTTTCTCAAACGCCAACACACATTCGCGGCTGTCTTCGTGCAACACATGCACCGGGTAGCGTTCCAGAATCTTGACTTCCTTTTTCTCGCCGTTGACGACCCGCTGGCTGCTGCCCACGCGGAACACAAAAGCTTCCGGTCCCTCATGAACCACGGCATCGCTCGGCACAACCACGACCTTCTTGAGCGAGTCCACCGGCACATGCAAGCGCACACGCTGGCCTGGCCGATATTGCCACAATTGAAAGATCTTGCCGCTATGGGTCAGTTCCTCGAATGTGTTGGGCAAGAGCACATAGAACTGCAGCGTTTGCGTCTCGGGATCAATCTTGTTGGCGAAGAACCGCAGCCGCAATTCCTCCACCAGCGGTTGACCATCGCCGTGAAACTCGGCCTTGATCTTCAATCCTTCCTTGGCCGCCTTTTGCACCAGGGCCGCCTCATTGGCGAAGACACGGCCTTCGATGAACAAGGTCTTGTGGTCGGCCAGCCGGCACAAGGTCTGCCCGGCCTGGACATACTCGCCCACCAACGTTTTCAGCTCCTCCATCTCATAGAAGAAGGGTTGCTTCGGGTCGTGCTTGTCGCCGTTGGCTTCCAGCACGATGCCGTGATCCACGTCGTGGTTGGGCACCGGGTCAGGCGCCATGATGGTGATTTCCTTGAGGAAATCGCCCTTGCCGGCTTTGGTGATTTGGTCGTTGGTCAAACCCCGCATCCTCAGTTCGTGGCAAATGGAGTCCAGGCTGGTCTCCAGGCGCTGCAGGTCTTGCTCCAATTCGAGCATTCGCGCCGGCGGGATAACGCCGTCTTTGTACGGCTTTTCCAATTGCTGCACTTGCAGCTTCTTGAGCTCCAGGTCACGCTTGGTTTTGAAGTAGTTGGCCTGCCCCGTTTGCAATGTCTCGCTGACAATCTGCATCGTGAACAACGGCTTGCCAGGCGCGACGCGGTCATGCGGCGTCAGATGGATATTCTTGATGACGCCGGCCAACGGTGCCGTCACCAGATGCTCGCAATTGCCCGGCCGTTCCACGACCACGCCCGGCACCGCCACAGTCCGGACATATTCGTCCTGGCTGACCAGCGATTCCAGGCTGAGGCCAAGGTTGTTTTTGAGCGACTCCGTCAGCTCAATTTCATCGTCAGGAGGCAGGTCTTTTTTCTCCTCCTCTTTTTTCTCGGCCACTTCCAGCTTGAGCCAGGTGCGGGTGTGGTCCAGCCACTCGGGAAAAACCAGGGCGGCAGCCAAGGCGGCGGCGCCGCCCAGGATCAACAATAGGCCCGCCATCAAAACATTACGCAACCACATAGAAACCTCCGTGGTACGATTAAAGTCTTTGTTTTTCAGTCAACAAACCAAATGCATTTGCTCGTTCCCAGGCGGAGCCTGGGAACGAGAATTACCGAGGCGCTATTTCCCCTTGCCAAACGTGGCATGCACCGCTTCATTACAGCGCATCGTATAGTCGGCGTTTGGCACACGGATCAAAATGGGCACCATTGAGGTTCTCGGATCGACCACAATGCCGACATAGGAAACCTTGCCCATGATCGGCGTGGCGTTCTTGGCCGCCTGCCGCACGACCGAAACTGTTTGGCCCACCTTGATGGTGTCCGCCTGCTCGACGCTTACTTCACAGCGAACATCGATTTCGCTGAGATCGAGAATTTCGCCCCACACCGTTGTGCCGGGACGCGACACCATGCCGGGATAAACCTCGATCCAGCTGACAATGCCGTCAATCGGCGCCACCACTTCATAATGCTCCAGCTCCGCCTTGGCCGACTCCCAGGCAGCCACACAGGCCTTTTCGTCGTGCAGGGCCTTGAGGGAATCGCGCAGGGCGGCATAGTAACTCGCCTCGGGAACCGCCCCCTCGCTGTAGCTTTTTTCCACTTTCGCCAGGTACCGTTTGGCTTCGTCGAGAATGATCTTGGCGCCGTCGGCCAGTGCTTTCTTGTTGCGCACGTCGGCTTGCGGTTCGTCATCATCTATCTTGATCAACACTTGCTCCTTCTTGACCTTGTCGCCGGGCGCGGCCTTTACTTCCACGACAGGATGCAACGGAACAGGGGCCAACGTCCCCTTGCGACCGGGCGCACATTGGGTGCGGCCTGCCACGGTAAAGGACCCCACATCGGGGCTGGGCGGTTGCTTTTTCCCTTGCTCCAGAAAAGCAGTTGGCGCGGCCTTCGGGGCACCGGAAACGCAAATCAAAAACAATATCGTCACCATCGACCATTGCGAGAATTTCTTGGACATTGCTAGTTCCTTTCCACGTTGCTCATCACACGTAGGGTCAAATCAAATGGCTAACTTCGCACTTCCGTTGGCCACCATGAGAAACCAGCTGAATGCGCAGGCACTTCACAACGTCCGTGTAGTGCAAAACGAGGATTGCTTGGACGCGAAAGAATGAAAGGACGGGAGGATTTTCAAATGAGCAATGCGCGCAATGTCAGATACAGAGGTGTTCCAGGAGAGTCGAAAAAGGGAGGAGCGACCGTTTCGTGGGCAACGGCGTTTTCAGAACAGGAAGGAATCAGGTCCGCAGCCAGTGCAGTGGTCATTGCTTCATCGTTGTCGAGACACTGGACTTCGGCCAAATGGCACAGCGGCTTGGCCCCCGTGCAATGGCACTCATTGGGATCGTCGTCGTCATCGTCGTCGATGGGGGCGGCAGGTGAACCGTCTTCCAGGTGCAGCGCCGGCAACAGCGCAGCCTGCAATCGGCAGGCGCACATGCCTGACGGCTGCCACGCATAAAACAGCGCCAAAACTAGCAGCGTTAGCCGCATGGACGAGGAACTCCGGTTGCACCGCGCAAGGTAGGTTCCTTGAAGGTAACGCCTACGGAGCGTCCCGTCAATAACCAGATTGCGGAAGATGCGGGATTTTTGCCGACTCCGACGGCACTAACGGGCGCGGACCAGCACGTCCGGCCGTTTGAAAAACAATGCCGCCGTTCGCTTGACCCTGCCCGCCAGGCGAGTCACCCAGTCGGTTTCCGCGACAATGGGCACGGGCATCCGGTCCGCCAGGTTGGGCCGAAACACCAGCAGCAGCAACAATGGCAGATACCACAGTACATACTGCCCGCCCTTGTCCGCATACCAAAACTGCATGCCGATCAGAATGGCGGCCGACAGGGCAATGACATGGCCCAAGTTTTTAGGCATGGGCCAAAACGCCGTCATAATCACGAAAGTCAGAAAAAGGACGAAAACCGGAATGCGATAAGCCCAGTGAATGCCCTGCCAGATCCCTTCGGTGGTCGGTATCTTCCACGGCTGCCAGTCCGAGGAGCCGATGGCCGCGGCGATGCTCTTGCCCAGGTCGTCGCTGTAGAGCAAGATCAAACCGGTGATGCCCAGTGCCAGACCGGCGGTGGCAAAAAAAGCCAGACTGAACCGACCCGCGCCCCGGCCGCGATAAAAACTGAGCCACAAGGGAAACAGCAACACCGGAAAGTAAATCGTCCCCGCCGCCAGCCCCAGCAGGATGCCCGCGATCAGCGGTTTCCGATACGCCGCCAGAGCCCAGATGATGAGCGCCATCGGCCAAACGTGCAGCAAATACGACACATAATGCCCGGTGTACGGCAGCATGAGGTAAAACGTCGCCGCCGCCATGCCGGCGATCAGGTCTTGAAAATGCACTTTACCAATGAAAATCAGGCCAGCGCAAACAATCAAATGACAGACTACGGCCATGGTTCGCAGCGCCCAGCCTTCGAGCGGACGCTGCGCCAGCATCAAGGCGGCGCTTTCGCGGCCCACTTTGTCTCCCTCGACCTCGTGGGGCCCCTCAATCGGCCGCGTTGGCTTGATTTGCGAACGCGCCTCCTCCGGTCGAAAGGCAACGGCAGTCAAGCAAACAAACAGCGTCCCCGCCAGCCAGGCCAGACCACTGAAATTGAGGTTGGGACGCAGCGCCGGCCGTTGCACCAAGGCCAGGTCAAACAAGCAGCGCAGCAACAGGTACGCCGAGCCGCACAAAAGCCAAATATATCCCAGCTTCAATAACGGCTTAGGCTCCATGCTCGCGGACGCCTTGGCGGCCGAGGTCGCCAGTGCGCCGACGCCGCCCCCGGCCACGGGGGCAGCCGCCAAGGCCGCGCCAATGTCGCCAGCCAATCCCGCCGCCGCCGCCGTTTTCTGCGCCGGCAAAGGCTGGGCATCTTCAATGAGCAGCATGCCTGGCACGAGCAAAAAAACCGCCACTACATCCCAGTTGCGCACACTGACAAATCGTGTGAACTTGAAGAAAAGCGCAATCGCCAACAGCAACGAAAAGTAAAACCACGTTGTGGCGTTGGGCAGCCAAAAATTCTGAAATATCGACGACACGGTGGTAACCGGGGTGAAGGCCGCTCGCGGCGTAGCCTAGGCGCCAGAACGCACCCTGGGCGTGGGCACAAGGAATGGACGCAGCCATGAGGGAGTTGATTATATCCCCTGGCGAAATCGCGTCAGCACCAATTCGTGGCAATTCTTTACGGAATTGCGCTTGCGGACACTAAGATCAACCTCATGAAAGTAATCGTGCTCCACGCCTCCGCGCTCCACCTCGGCTTCCTCGGTTGCTACGGCAACAGCTGGATCAGCACGCCCACGCTGGATCGGCTGGCATCGGAAGGCGTGGTCTTCGATCAGCATTTTGCTGACGATGTTGGCCATCGAACCTGTTGGACGGGGCAGTACCGCCGCACCAGCTCCGCTGCGGGGCCACCCCTTGCAGACCTTTTGCACGCCGCCGGCTGCCGTTTTGTCCACGTTGACGGCAATGGTCTGAAGGCCAGCGACGATGCCACGCCCTTGGAGCAGACGCTCGACGCCGCCGTGTCAGCCATTGAAGAATTGATAGACCATGCGCGGTGGCTATGCTGGATCGATTTGCCGGCCCTGCAGCCGCCCTGGCAAGTGTCTCATGAGTTTACCGACCCTTATCTGGCATCCGAGTCTGATGAGGACGAAGAGGACGACGAACCTTTCGATCCCTGGCCCAATCCCCACATTGGCCCGCTCGATGCTGACGACCTGGTCCTTTGGGAGCGGCTGCGTTGCACTTACGCAGGAGCCGTGACCTATCTCGACGCCGGCCTGGGTTTGCTGTTGGAGGAAATGAAACAGCAGAAGGTCTTGGACGATGTGACGCTCATCTTCACCGCCGATCGCGGCCTGGCCCTGGGGGAGCATGGCATCGTCGGCGATTGCCGGCCGTGGCTACACGATGAGGTGGTTCACGTGCCGTTAATTGTTCGGCAACCGGGCGGCACGAATGCCGGCCGGCGCGTTTTTGCACTGACACAACCTGTGGATGTGGCCGCCAGCCTTTTGGAAATGTGTGGCGCCACACCGCCGCCGCTGGATGGACGCAGCTGGCTTCCCATGCTAGCCGGCAACGAGGACACCCTGCGCCAGCACTGCATCAGCACATGGAGTGTGGCCGGCTGGGAGGAATGGGCCTTGCGCACAACGGACTGTGCTTTGCTGCTCCCCATTAAACAGCCGCGGGATCTGCCACAACGGCAGGTCCAGTTTTACTTGAAGCCGGAAGACCGCTGGGAGGCGAACAACGTGATCCAGCATCACCTTGACCTGGCGGAGCAAATGGAAGCAACATTGCGAGGTTTGCTGCGAACGTAAGACAGGATTCCGCTTCTGTCCCAGGGCTTTGCTGGTTGAATGACTGAACCATGCACGTTGCCAGCTTTCTCTGGTTGCAAACACACCTCCGCTGTACGATAAGAAAGCAGGCGCTGTTACAATAAATCACCCTGGCCGAACATCGATTGCCGATGACCGAACCTCGACCGTTGCACCGGCTGTTTGGCCTGTCCTGGATGGATTTCTTCCAGGGAACCGATATCGAAGTGGAAACGGAAATCGACCTGTCGCTCAAGCAACAGTTCATCGATGTGGTGCTGATCCGCAGAGGGCCGGGACCGATTCCGCGGCCGCTGCCCGACGGTTTTGAAGAGTTGGCCGCCCACAACTTGGTGACTTTCAAGTCGCACCAGGAAGCGCTGGACGCCTGGGCCTTGTGGGAGTTGGTGGGACATTTTGTCAATTACCGCAAGCAGACCAGCCCGTCGATGCAGGAACTGCTGCCGGAGGGCGATTTCCGCCTGTTTGCGGTTTGCGCCCGTTTTCCGGACAAGCTGGCCAAAACCGTCAAGTTGCCAAAGCTTCGGGAGGGCGTCTTTGAGATTCGGTTGGCGGCGTTGCCCATTCGAATTGTGGTGGTGAGCCAGTTGCCGCAAACGGACCAAAATGTAATGCTGCATCTGTTCAGTGCCCGCGAAGAGTTGTTACGATACGCTCGGGCGCATTATCAACCCTATTCGAAGGACACCAGTTCGCTGCTTCTTGAACTGTTCGCGGAGTATAACGAGGACCCTGACATGCCGGACAAATTGAAAGCATTCGTGCAAGAAACCATGAACAAGTTTCTCGGCAAATTGCCTCCCGAGGAATTGCGCAAGCGACTGTCGGTGAGAGACCGCCTCAAGGGGCTGTCCGTGGACGAGGTTTTTAACAATCTTTCGCCTCAAGCCCGCAAGGCACTGGCCAGAAAGCTCAAGGCCAATGGCTCGTCAGCAAAACCGCATTGAGGAGCCGGCCATGCAGCAAGATAAACTGAATGAACATAGTTGAGATCAAATGATGACCATCGTGTTTGTTTGGTGCAACTGTGCTACTCCGCCCTTTTGCCGCCACTATTACACCGGCGAGCGTTGCCCGTTTTCCGGGTGGATTGCTCCGCATGTGACTGATGTGCTTAAAGCGGTAAAACGTGTTGAAGGCTCTGGAATCGCATTGACCATCAAAACCCTAACTGACGCAGGGCTGACACTTGAGGCAGCAGAAAGAGTAATGATTGCTGAATTTCCGGATCGCGCCGATGTCCCGTTCGCCTTGGGCGTCGGCAGTTTCGGTGAGGATCCTGCATCCATCCTCACACTGGGCAAGGATACCAAGCCGGGGCCACATGCTGGTTAACTGTGCTTCAGCAGTCGCCTGAAATTGAAAACTCGACAGTCTAGCGTTAGGACTCCATTACTCTTGCATCACAGCAACCCCCCCTCAAAATTCGCCGCCTGCCCCGCAGGCACCGCCTTGCCGGCAAGCACCAACCGCCAACGCTCACGCACTTCGTCCGGCCGATATTTGCGGTAAATAAAATCCGCCCGAACCGACACGGCCCCGGCCTTGGCCAAGTCGTTCAGCCGCGTAGACAGGCAAAACGGCCCCTGATTCAGCACGATGGTCCGGCAATGATAATCGAGCGCCGTCACCTTTTCGCCGTGGCTGGACACCATCTCCATGCTCTCGAATTTGCAATTCGCTTTGCCCGGACAGCCGCCGATGAGATTGGCGTAAGCGCACGACTCGGCCAGGAACAACGGCGTATCCTGGTAAACAATCAGCGTGGCCCGCTTGCCGAACTCGGCCAGCAACGAGCTGATGTTGGCCAGTCCGTCCTCCGGCGACAACGTGAACCGCGTCACGCCCCAGCTCAACAACTCGTGAGCCGCAAGCCGGTTAATGACGTAAACCGACCAATCGGTGGACATATCGAGGTGCGTGAGATCGGGCAGGTATTTCCAGGCCGAAAGATTGGCCGCTTGCCATTTCGTCCAACCCGCTGTCGTCAAGCGCTCAATCTTGTGCCGCAAGCCGCCGTCTTCCCATTGCCGCGTCAGCGCCGGCAACGCCAACCGGATTCGCTCTCGCCCAACCCGCTCGGCGAGCGCGTTGAGTTTGTCGCTCAACAACGTCGGATGATCGCGGGCAATGTCAATGATCACCTCATCAACGTCCGCAAAATCGCTGTCCTCAAAAGTATCCAGGAAACCGATTTGATCGACCTTCACCGACCAGCGGAAGGGAACGCTTGTTTTCGCCGCAGTGACCTTCGGACAAGTCTGAGCTTGAATCCGCCCGGTTCTCTCAGCCAATCGCGAAGCAAGCGCACTTTCCAGCGCCGCCGTCAAATCGCGCCTGACTTGATTCAACCGCGACACCGGCACAAACAATTTCTGCTCATTCGTCAATCGATATTCGCTCAGCTCCAACCGCGTTTGGCCCATCTTGTCAAAAGCCGACCGCGCCGCCGTCTCCATCGCGGCAACATCCTTCGCCGACGTAAACGGTCCCGCCAAGTTGCAACGGCATTCAAATGCGGGGTCCCCTGCGATTCTGCCAATCGCGCTCACTTCATTCGGCGTCACGACCAACTCTATGTCCACGCGCTGACGAACCCGATGCAGCCCAGGTTTCGGTTTGTCGTAACGATATTCCTGCTTCACCGCCTGTGACGACGAACAATAGACAGGTGCTCCAATCGGCAACGTCGGATGATCCCGCGGCAAACCGACCTCGACCATCGTCCCTGCTTCCGCTTCAAACACCTCGCGACGTTTAGACCCCGCGATCCACAAACGATCCACCGCGAATCCAAACGGTTTGCCAAGACTCGGCAAATCAACTTGCAAACCGTCGTGCCGCTCCAGCGCGCGATCCGTCCGAAAACGCAACAGCGGTTCGCTCCCGCCTGACACCGCTTCCACACGTCCAATCAGTGTGCCGCGATGGCCAACGGTGTCACGATCCGCCACTTCCTTATCTTTGTGCGACTGCACAAACAACCGCGTCCACGGCCGGCTAAACACCGTCTGCATGTCAGCTTCTTGTTCTGGCCGCTCTTCGTCCGTCAGCCGACCGTCCAACAATTTGCGGTAATAATCGGTCGTGGTCGCGACATAGAGCGGGCTTTTCTTGCGGCCCTCGATCTTGAAGCATGACACGCCCGCCGCTTGCAGGGCAGGCATATGATCGGGCAACGCCAGATCCTTCATCGAAAACGGAAAGCCCTCACGCGGATCGCGTTTGACCGCTTGCCCATCGCGCAATTCCAGCGGCGCCCCGCTAACCTCAAACGCATCCCGGCACGAATAGGCACACTTCCCACGATTGCCGCTGCGGCCGAGTGTTTGGGCAGAGAACAAACACAACCCGCTGTAGGAGTAACACAAGGCCCCGTGAATAAACACTTCCGTCTCAATCCCCGCCGCCCGCGTGATGTCGTGCACTTCTTCAAATGTCAATTCGCGAGCCAGCACCACGCGATGAAACCCAAGATCGCGCAGCACTTCGGCCCCTGCGCCATTGTGAACCGCGATTTGTGTGCTGGCGTGTAATTCCAAATTCGGAAAATACTCGCGAATCAAACGGTAAACGCCCAGATCCTGGAGAATAATCGCATCGACACCTATCTCATCCAGCGTCGCCAGCGCTTCGACCAGCTCCGCCAACTCATCCTGGCGAATCAGCGTATTGATGGTGACGAACACCCGGCGGCGCGGCGTCAGCGCATGAGCATAAGCGGTGATCTCATCGACTTCGTCCAGCGTGAAGTTCTCCGCCTCCGCCCGCGCCGAGAACTTTTGGAGACCCAGGTAAATGGCGTCGGCGCCAAAATGGAAGGCGGCGAAACCAGCCTCCGGCCCACCGGCGGGAGCGAGCAA
>DASRAT010000644.1:0-9342 GCA_035638015.1 Gemmataceae bacterium
CTCGCAAGGACCGCATCGAGGGCCTGACGATTTACAGCCGCGAGCTGGCGTGGCGCGGACTTTTGGAAGTCGCCTTCATGGTCTGCAAGCTCGTGGCCATGCAAGACACCGGCCTGCCCGCGGCGTTTGTGGTAGGGTTGCAGCGCTCGTCGTTGTTGTTGGCGATCATCGCCGGGCGAGTGATTTTCAAGGAAGGTGACTTCAAGAGACGCATGCTGGCCGGGTGTTTGATTCTCGCCGGCGTCGTGTGGATCTTATGGGAACAAGCTCACCAAGGCTCCTGACACGATCAATCCAGGACACAGGTCCACGGCTCATGAACATGACGATACCGTTCATCCAAAATCGTCACATTGGCGAGCGTCGTCTTGCCAATCTGCCATTGCCCTCGGCCTTCGTGAATATGCCCAAACACCACGACTTTCGGCGCGATCTTCTCGATACGTTCCAAAAGCCCCGGTGAGCCGGTGTGACGAATGCGATCGTCTTCCGGCACGCCGTCGCCGTAGCCGCGTGGCGGCCCATGCACGACAAGTATATCGGTGTCCGTCGGAATCAAATCCCACTTCTTCTTCAAATCCGGCTCCCATAAATTAAACGCCCAATCGAAAAACCATGGCTGCCAGGGCGTGCCCCAAATCTTTAGGCCCTCCCATTCCAATCGGCTGTCTTGCAGATACACGGCGGGCCAACTTTTTGGCAGCAACTCTGGAATTTGCTCGAAAACAAGATCGTGATTGCCCGCGATAAACACCTTTTGCCGCGCGGGGACCGCTTCGAGCCATTCGCGAAATTCCCAGCGCAGCCAGTTGGCCTGAAAGGAGGGATCGTGGTTGGTGACGGGGCAAATGTCGCCGGCAATGAGCAAAAGGTCGCATTGCGGAATGTCGGGCAAGGTACCGTGCAGATCGCTGACAGCCACGATGGTGTGGGACATGGGCGTCTCCTAGCGGCCAAGCGCCTTCAATACGGCGGCGCTTGCCTCCTCATCGGTCAGCCTGCCCGCCTGCCAGTCGTCAACAATGCCATTTAACTTTTCACCTTTCAAAGCCTCGTCAAACCGGCGGGCAACGGAGGCCATGACTAACCGCACCAATTCCCGATGCGATTCGGCTTGCCGATCGCGACGCCGATTACAGGCACTGATGGTTGTCCACAGTTCTTTGACCCCCGCCCCCGTTTTGGCGCTGACCGACACCACGGGAATTGGCCGTAACCCCGGCAAGTCGAGTGCTGCCCGCACCTGGGCCGCCGTTTGCTCCGCGCCCGGCAAGTCGGCCTTGTGAATGGCGATGACATCCGCCACTTCCAAAACACCCGCTTTTTCCCATTGCAAGTCGTCGCCGGTTTCCGGTTGCAAAAGCAACACCACCACGTCCGCCAGTTCAGAGGCCGCCGTGTCACCCTGCCCGGCGCCGACTGTTTCGATTATCACCACGTCAAAACTGAACGCTTCCAGCAGATGCACCATGGTTGGCAGATGCTCCGCGAGGGCGCCGCGTCCTGAAAGTGCCGCCAAACTGCGAATAAAAACGCCGTCATCCTCGGGCCGGCTCGGCATGCGAAAGCGATCGCCCAGCAGCGCTCCGCCCGAAAGCGGACTTTGCGGATCACACGCCAGCACGGCCACTTTCAATTGCTGGCCACGCAGCAGCTCGATGAGTTTGCCGATGAGCGTGGACTTGCCGACGCCGCCCGAGCCGGTAAATGCAATGATCCGGCTGAATTTCGCGGCCGCTGGCAAATTGGGAATCCTGTCGCCGTTGGCAACTCGGCTTAACAATTTGGAAAGCGCCAGACGATCTCCTTTGCGGAACCCGTCCAGCAATGCATCGAGTTCAGGCATGGCTGGCGGCGCTCCGAGTGCGAAGGAAATCGACGATCTCCTGCATGGTGGTGCCCGGCGTAAAGACGCGGGCCACACCCATTTCGAGCAGCTTGGGAATGTCGGCCTCGGGAATGATGCCGCCGACCAGGATGCCGCAATCGGTTTTGCCCGCCGCTCGCAAGAGCTCCAGCACGCGCGGCACCAGCGTCATGTGAGCGCCGGAGAGCAGACTAAGACCGAGCCAATCGGCGTCCTCGTCCACTGCGGTGCGGACCACCCCTTCGGGCGTTTGCCACAGGCCGGCATAGATGACGTGCAGACCGGCGTCGCGCAGACCGCGGGCTACCACTTTGATGCCGCGGTCGTGACCGTCAAGGCCGACTTTGGCGAGGATGACGCGGATGGGCGGGGGGGTAGACATCTATTAACGCCAGTGGTTGAGTATGACATATTCGTTAAGCATCACCATGCCTGACCGGTCCAACTTACCAAGCGCTTTAACAATATCCTTGGGCTTCATGTCATGACGGCGGTCATTATCAAAACGAACAGCCACGATTCCAGGGTGATGGCCTCCCGCCGCAGCAATTAGCTTATGCAGATCCTCAAAATCCTCCCAATCTCGCGTCAACGATACCAAGCCGGCGCCAATCGCGTAAGTCAAATGTGCGGGGTCTGTGGCACCAGCAAGGTTGGCCTGTTGTGGGCGCACCACTACATGCTTTGCGTTTGCTAATAGGGTTTCCAGCTTCCGGCCTGCCAGATTGTCGTCGAGGTAAAACTTCATGGATCCAATTGCTCGGCGGCGGGAAGTACGGGCGGGTGGACGCGCTCGAATTCACGAACCTTTGCCGATTCACGGTCGAAGTCTTCTTGCAACACCTCGGGATGGTGAAGGCAATAATCGATGGCCTCTTGGACAACTTCCAGCGCCAATTCGTAGTCCTCTGCAACCTCTTCGGGTGTCATCGGTTCGGAGCCGACGGTTTGGCGATAGAGCACCTCGGCCCGAATGCGGCGGCCTTTGACGAAAAGCTGCTTGTAGTTGGAGCCAGGGCGTCGTTCCAGGTGTTGATAGCCATTGGTTTCAGTCATGGTGAGACCCTCCATTCTCATCTTACAACACGCTTCAAGAATCCGCGTGTTAATACAATGTGAAAAACTCCTCGCGATGAGGGTTAGACACTATTACGTCACGGTTTTCGCTTCCCCTTGGACCGCCGCCTGTCCTCTTGATACCCAACAACTTCCATCGGCGGCTTGCCCTTCAGCTTAAACCACGGCCTGCTGACATCCAACGGCGGATGGCAATGCTGCTGCCAGCGGGCTATCGTCAACAACGATACGCCGCCGGTGTTCCAGGCCTGGTACTCGCGCTCGGACAGGCCCAGGATCTCCTGAATTTCGCCGGGAATACGGTTGTCGCGCCAGCATTCAACGAGGCGGGCCGCGAATTCCTCGGCCATTGCGTTGGTTTCAATGATACCTAGCTTGATCAAATCTACGAGCGTCATTTTCAGCAATGCCTGAACTGCCCCAAAGGGGCCAAAACGAATCTGCCCAGGGCAATGCCCTGGAAATGGACATTGTAGTTACCCTTCTCCTTCCCCGGCAGACGAAACTCGCCGCCGACCTGGCAAATCCTTCACCCCCAGTCCGCGCGAGCCGTCCACCGTCCGCCGCGTGCGGCACGCTGTCGATCAGGCTCTTGCTCCCGCAAAAACGGCAGATATAGGCATCCTCATTTCATTGCAAGTTCAAGGCGTTCCAAGGTGGCTGGCCGCAACGTCGAATTGACGGCACATGGTCCCAAAGGCAAAACCCCTACAATCGGTTCAGAACAACCTTAACTATCCGCAAACAAGTGAAATTAGGTAAGGGTTGTAACGCGGCTGCTCGATATTCCAATAATAACGCATTTTTTGATGATCGACGCATGGAGGCGGCCAATGGGTCCAGGCAAAAAAATCGGCCATTACCTGTTAACTTGTATTTTGGTTATGAGCGGGGCCTCGGTCGCTGTCTGCCAGGACGGTGCGGCGCGTTTAGGTGCGCCCATCGTCGGTGGACAATTGCCATTCCCCATCGACGGCGGTTTGTCATTGGGCGCCCCAGTCGTCGGTGGGCAAACGCCGTTCCCCATCGACGGCAGCCCGTCCGCGGATCCCCTGGGGAACTGCGCGGTTTGCCCTGGTCCGCTCGATGCTCCGCAAAACAATTCCACATTGTTCAGTGGAAATCATGGATTCGACCATTTCATCGGCTTCATCAGCAATCCAACCCAGTCCATTGATCCCCGCGCCCTTACCGAGATCTACCCCATATTCGGCGCTGGCTGGGCGTCAGGTAGCGGCCCCTTGCTGCCCGAGGCCAATGTCCAACTTTACGGCGCCGGCCTGACCGTGGCGCTTTCTGATCGGTTCGCCGTGGGCTTGAATCAGGGCGGTTACGCCGTGATGGATATCAATAGCAACCGCGAACGGCTGCGCGACAAGCTTGGCCTGCCCATCCATGACCGCGATCGCGGCGGCCAACGTGAAGGCTGGCTCAATCTTGGCGGCTTCGGCCAGTACACGCTGATTGCCGACGTGCCCAACCAGTTCATCCTCACCGCGGGCATGCGCTGGGAAGCCCCGTCGGGCACGGAGCAAGTTTTTCAAGGCGGCGCCAACCCGACCTATCTCTCGCCTTATTTGACCGCGGGCCAGGCAATCGGCTGCTGCCATATCCTCGGCACCGGCGGATTTGAATTTCCCCTCGGCGACGGCACTGTCACGACGGACACGTTCTATCTCAACTTGCACGTGGACCGTCAGATCGGTTGGTTTTATCCGCTCGTCGAACTCAACGGCTCGTACCACACCAAATCGACGGACCTGACCCTTCCCACGCGCCACGGCGTAATCGATCTTGGCACCTTTACATCGACCAACAACATACTGGGGATCGCAGTCGGCGCCGACGCTGTGCTTATCCCGGGAAAGCTGGAAATCGGAGCGGTTTACGTGCGGCCCATCACCTCGGAGGACCGTTTCGACTTCAATAGCATGCTGTTCAAAATGACTTATCGGTTTTGATGAGGCGAGACAGCAACTAACTTATACCGCACGCGGGCAGAATTGACACAGGTTGGGGTGCCCAGCGCAGCCAAGCGGCGCTGACGCACCTGGCAACGAACACCGAGTATTCGTTTCATTTCACCCCCTATCCGCGCGAGCCGTCGGCCGCGCCCGGCACGCCCGGCCTCCAACACCGACAGCAAATCGTCAACACGCGTCATCATGCAACGCTTGAACAAATCCAACCTTTTATTCCCTTGACACCGCAACTGATCCGGTGTAGCACTACACTGACACACGTCAGAGATGCGACCCCATGATTTTCTCCGTCCACGCCGACAGCCCTGTTGCGATCTACGAGCAAATCGTGGCTCAGGTCATCTACGGCGTGGCGGCCGGAGCGCTGGAGGTCGGCACCTTTATTCCCAGTGTCCGGGAATTGGCCGAGCAACTGGTGGTGCATCCCAAAACCGTTGCCCGCGCTTTTCAAGAATTGGAGCACGCCGGCGTGATCACGCCGATCCGCGGCCGCGGCATGGAAGTGACGCCGCAGGCCCTTGCTATTTGCCAGGCCAAACGCCAGGAGCTGGTGCGCACGCGCATGCGGCAAGCGCTACGCGAAGCCGCCGCGAGCACATTACCGCCGCCGGAAATCCGCCGCCTGTTCGAGGAAGAGCTGGCCGCCCTCAACGGCAAACGCCCATCCAGGGAGAAACGCTGATGGACAACATCATCGCAACCCGCGAGTTGACCAAGCACTTTGGCAAAAAGCTCGTGGTGGACAAGTTGAATCTGGAGGTGCCCAAAGGCGCCATCTTCGCCTTGCTGGGCGACAACGGCGCCGGCAAGACGACAACGATCCGCATGTTGACTGGCCTGCTTCCGCCCGACAGCGGCGCTGCCACGATCTTGGGTCAGGACGCCTGGCAAGCCGCGGCAGAGCTGCGGCACAAGGTGGCCTACGTCCCGGAAAAACCGCGTTACGACGATTGGATGAGTGTCGCTGAAATCGGCTGGTTCACCGCCGGTTTCCACGACAAACAGTTTCTCCCCAACTTCCACAGGTGGGCATCCAGATTCGAACTTGATCTGCAGGCCAAGCTCAGCACGCTGTCCAAGGGGCAGTATGCCAAGATCGGCCTGGCCCTGGCGCTGGCCGTCGATCCGGAAGTGCTCATTCTCGATGAACCGACGTCGGGTCTCGATTTGCTGGTTCGCCAGGAGTTTTTGGTCAGCATGGTGGGCCTGGCCGGCGAAGGCCGCACGATACTCATATCCAGCCATCAAATTGCTGAGGTGGAGCGGGTGGCCAGCCACGTCGGCTTCATCGCCCACGGCCGGCTGTTCATGGTCGCTTCGATGGAAGATCTCAAACGCCGCATTGTCCGCCTTCAGTTGCGTTACGAGACGCAGCCGCCGGATGCCGCGGAGTTTGGCACGGTGCTGCAACGCAAAGGCATGGGCAAAGTCTGGCAAGCGGTCTTGCAAGATCCACGCGCCGACGTGCTGGACGCTCTGGCCGACAGGGAGGGAATACATGATGTGGAAGTCAGCGCCATGCATCTGGAAGAGATTTATTGCGCGCTGCTGTCCCGGAAGGAGGCCAAGCCATGACCACGGTGATTTTGTGGCGGGAATATCGCAGGCAGCGCGGCTTGTGGTTTGTATTCGCACTCCTGGCCAGCATCGTGGCCATCGGACTCTCCGAAGTGCTCGCCGGGAGTGGCCGCTTGCCACAATCAAAAATGGCACAAGAATCCACGGCGGCGAGTGTTTTCATCATCTTGGCTGTCCTGGCGGGAGTATACGGCGTGGCCGTTGGCGCATCGCTTTTGGCTGGCGACAAAGAAGACGGAACCCTGGCTTTCCTGGACCGGCTTCCCGGTCACCGCACTTCGGTTTTCACAAGGAAACTGCTGGCCGGTTTGCTGCTGACGCTTTCTCAGGGCCTTGTGTACATGGTCTTGAATTTGTGGTTTGGTCTTGGCCACTGGCCCAGTTCGCTAGTCATGTTTGTGGTAACCCTACACGGAATGATTTGGGGACTGCTGGGCGGAGCAATCTGGCCATCTTCGTTGCCGGCGCTGGGATGCGGCATTTGGTTCGTCATTTTCAGCAATGGCGTCATTGCCATCATGGCCCACCTGCTTGGCATGGATGAACCAAGAGTGTCGCGTTTTGCCGGTTTTGCCGGGCTCACACTTGTTGGATTTAGCATTGTGATGCTCAACGGCGGCGCGGTGTATCTGGCCTGGCGTCGTTACGCCAGGAAGGATCTGCTGCGCCGCTGGGGTCTAGCGCCGGGAGCGTACCGGGTCTTGCGCTGGCTCGCCTATCGTCAAAGCCGCCACGTGATTTATGGCTGCGTGGCCATGTCGGTCCTCCTGTGTTTTCTGGTTCATCCAGCACCCTTGCTGTGGCCCTTTGGAATGCTAGCCATTGGCGTTGCCTGTGGTTTGGCGGTGTTCATGCCACAACAAAGAGCTGCGAGCCTCTTTTTCGGTTGCCAGCGTTTTCCACCCGGCAAAGTGTGGACCATAAAGATTTTGATATGGGCAGCAATTTGCTGTGCATGCATCGCCTTGCCCATGACAGTCGCGGCCATGCGGTGGGCAGCGGATACACGTGACGAAACGCCAGACGGAGTGCCGCTTGGCAACCGATTCCTGTTGCTTGCAACTTGGCCGCTTTATGGCTTTGCGATTGGATTGTTTTGTGGCCAGGTCACGCAGCGGGAGTTCAGCGCCATTTTTCTGGCGGTGGTGATCAGCCCCTGCGCTGCCATACTTTGGGCCCCTTCGTTATTGCTGGGCGACGTGCCGGTTTGGTGGGCCCTCAGCATTCCCTTCGTCTTGCTGCTGACGACGCGTTTGTTAATGCGGCCCTGGATGTCGAGGCGTTTGTGGAGCGGCCGGCCGGCATTGGGCATTGCAGTTATAGTTGGACTTTGCATCGTTATCCTTGGCGGATTCCTCTGGCATCGGGCCGTGCAAATTCCGGACGTGGGCATGCCCTTTGATGCCATTGCGTTCAACACTGCACTTGAGACCGCCAAGAATCATGATTCCGGAGCCCTGTTGCGAAATGCCAACAGGACCTTGAAAAGCCACCAAAAAACCGTCAATGAAGAGATCGGAGTGGGGATTACAAATGGATTCAACGTTAGGTTCATTATTCACGATCAAGAAGGATGGCCGAGCGAGGATAAGGATCTCGCCAAGTGGCTCGATCGCCTGTTTGAAGGCGAGTGGGCCCAGGAAGCAACCAAAGCCGCCTCGATGCCATTGGGCCTTTTGATTGACCCCCGCGTTGCGTCATCCAATCCACACGATTGGCGCGACGCGCGAGAATACCGAGAAATGGTCGAACTTTTCGTGCTCAAAGCGCTGCAATTGCAAGCCAGCGGCGATTCACGGGGAGCCTTGGATAAACTCGAAACTGCACTGGCCATTTCGCGGCAAATGGGGAATTACGCTCCTATGCCAATGCGACTTACAAGCATCTACGCCCAAAACACTGTAATGGCCGGCTGGCAAGTTTGGCTGGACAAAACTGGCCCCGCCAAGGATCTGGTGCAACGCGGATCGATGATCTTGCAACAACACGCCGCGGTTATGCCCCCTGCTGCCGATACCCCCAAGGCCGAATTCCTTATTTATCGAAACAACGATTTCCAACTTCCGGATGGCAAAAGTTTCCACGAACAAATGATGCGAGCCGCCTTTCAAGCGCCGTGGGAGAAGGAACGCTTGCGGCGCATGGGTCTCGCCGTGACCGCGCGGCAAATTCGCTTCTTGGAAAAGCCCAGTTGGACGGCATCTGATTGGGAACAGCTCTGTGCCAGCGAACCGATCCTGCGCCCAGGCTGGATCAACTATTCGATGGAAGGCGTCTTCCACGACAGTGCTTATATCCGCACATTAGCATTCGGCGACCAATACCTGGCAACGCAACAAATCGTCACCGCCGTGGCTCATTATCATGTGGATCACGGCAGACTGCCCGGGAAACTGGTGGACCTGACTCCCGTTTATTTGCCCACCTTGCCCGTCAACCGCTTCGACGGCCAGCCATTCGGCTACGCCATCTCCAAGGGTGAAATGTGGTGGTCGAGTTTGTACGGCCGCAACTTCATGCTGCCGCCGGGCCAGGCCGTGATCACGGGAGTGGAAGCCTCGAGGGAAGGGCGCAAAATCTTTGCGGCGCCTGTGCCCTCCTGGGCAAAGTAAGCCGCCGATCCCCAGAAAAAACCAACGGGTAAGCTGCCGCCACCGTGTTTCAGGGGCCATTTCCGCTTCATCCCATAAAAAAGTCCCTACCTTTTTCTCACCGCCCATTGTCCACCATGTTTAGGAACACACCATGAATCGTCTAGCAATGCTCGGAGGGATCGTCATGGCCATCACATCGGCAACTGGCGCAGCCGCCGCGGAAATCAAGGGACCGACACCGTTC
>DASRAT010000645.1:0-6361 GCA_035638015.1 Gemmataceae bacterium
ATTCATCAGCCTGTCATCCAGTGGCATGTCGTGGCCGCTGATTTCAATCTGGCCGTCGGCATTGATTCCCGAGTTCTTCCAGGTGCCGCGCACCGTGATGGGATGATCGCCGTTGTAACCCACGGCCTCAAATGTCGAGGCGTTGGTGACATAATCGAAATCGAGCACGCCGCTGAAGCGCTCCAGGGGATACTTGAAGTTCTTGAAGCACACGCCGATGTCTTCGGGTTGAAACTTGCAAAGGCAGCGCACCCATTCGCCCTTGGCCCGCTCGGCGACCACCCCGATCTTGGCAGTGCCTACAGGCTGAAATCTGTCGTACAAGAAATAGACTTTCTCCGGCAACCGATTGGCCATTTCCCTGGTTAACGGCAGATGGTAAGCCGTCATCTCGCCGCCGAAATTGTTTTCCGGGTCGGTCAGATCGGCCCAACCCTTGCATTCAACCTTGCCGGATCCCACCGCGGCCTTGAGATTCTCAAGTATTAGTTTGTTGCCGTCGCAATGCAGGACGGCACTGAGATTGTGCAGCCGCTCCGGCAGCTTGGGATGCTCGACGCTGGCTTGCCGCAGCACGCAGCGGATGTCGTGCTTGAGCGGCGGCACGGCATCGGGCTGGTAGGACAGCTCGGCCGCAATGTCCACCTTGGCATCGATCTGCAAATCCTTGAGCCTGTCCTCCTTGCACTGACTGGCGGCGTATTGCACCAGTTCTTTGTTGATACACAAGCCAGTGGTTCGACACGACAATGTCCACGCGTTGGTGCCGCGGTTCCAGCTGCCGCGAATCTCCACCGCGCCGGCGCTGTCCGACTCGGCGCTGCCGCTAATGCTCAAGCAATTGGGTGCATCGTTGAGCAGCGTCATGTTGACGTCGTGCAACTCGACGGTGAGAGGACCGGCGAAATTGTCCTTAATCACAAGCGTGCCGTGTTGAATTACAATGGTGGGCAGGGGGCCGGTCGCAGTGGACTTGTTCGTCAGGCCCCCGATGTTCCAGTGGCCGTCTTTGCCGCGCGTGATGTGGACAATGGGCTTAAGCAACTCGATGCGGCGAAAGGCGACCTTGCCGTCGAGCAAGCGTTCCTTGTCGGGGAAAACAGTGGCCTCAGGAATGTAGATGAGATCTTGTTTGTCGTCGTCGCGGCGGAGCAGATGCAACTCGGTAAGCACGACGCCGCCAAACAGGCGTAGGTGTGCGCTTCCCACCGTGGGCAAAATGCCGGGAAACTGCCGACCGAGCATGTCCTCGACCTGTTCGCGCACCGCAGCCGGGTTGGTCCATTGCTGATAGACCACGCCGGCGCCAAGGCAGCCGGCCAAGACCAGGGCCACCAGGCCTCTCACTACCCATTTCCGCGGCGACATGTGTTAGCTCGGCATCTCACATTGGAAACACCAGAAATCATGGCCTGGGCCATTGCCCAGTCCCCCGCTACCCAGCGGCGGGCGGGGGATAGTACGAGAAAGCGCTGATGGGGTCAACGACACTTGGCGATTGTCCTTTCCCGTGACAGCGTCTTGGCTTATATTGACAGGACGTTGCCAGTGCAGCTTGCCAAACTCTCTTGTCCATGAAGCGATGTTCATCATGAAGCGTCTCGCGGTGTTTGTTCCTTTTGTTGCCATGCTGGCCCTGGCCGGCAGCAGTCTCGCCAGTCCCGTGACGGTGGCATCTCCGCAAGCTCCGGAAATTGGCGGACTACGGAATTATGTGACTCAGTACGAGTTCAAAGGCGGCGACCGCGCTTGCGTGATCGCCGTCGGCAAACACAAATCTAACGTGGGCCTCTATGTCTACGACAGCAAGGGCAACTGCGTGGCCTGGGACGACGTCGGAAAAATGGCCACTTTCGACGATATGGCGGTGGAATGGTATCCGCCGCAAAATGGGATCTATGTCGTCGAAGTGCACAACAACGGCATGCGCAGCAATCAGTGCAGGATCTTTGTGCGCTAAAGCACGGGAAGGAAACGATCATGGCAAGACGTGTCATTTTGGCGGTTCTGGGCGCCCTGTGTATTTTCTTGGGAATTGCGCAAGGCAGTTCGCGTGACAAGGGCCATTACCGCGAGCAGCACATGGAAAAACTGGAAGCCCGGACTTTGGAAGCCAATGGGACCTACGAGTTTGATGATATTTTCCGCGACAATCAGCGCGCCTGCGTGATCGTCGAGGGTGACCACAAGGTTAAAGGCGCGAGCTTGACGCTCAGGGTTCTGGACGCCGCAGGCAATCTGGTGGCTATAGACAGCGGCGGCGGAGACTGCGTGGCGGTCTTCTGGTATCCTCCCAAAGTGCAACGCTATCGCATTGTCATTAAAAACAATAATGCCGCCGACAACGACCTGGACATTGTGGTGAAATAGCTGAGCCACAATACTCGTTCCCAGGCTTAGTTCTCGTTCCCAGGCTCCGCCTGGGAACGCACTGCCCGCGAGGCTCTGCCTCGCTTCTCAGTCTGTTTGCCATAGGGGGCCGTCATCATGTTTCGTTACTTGACCGCGACGTTGACCCTGTTGGTTTGGACCGGTCTGGCGCTTGGCCAAACCGATCCGATTTTTTCCGGCCCGCAGCCGGGCGAGAAGCTGACGGCATTCAAGGTCCTGGCCTTCAGCGGCCGCATGCCAGGCAAACAAATGGAGCTGATCGCTGATGCCAAGGAGACGCCGCGTGTGCTGGTCTTCGTTCACGAGATCACCCGGCCTGCTTTGCAGCTTCTCAGACCGATCGACCAAATTGCAACGGAATACGCCCCGGATGGTTTGGAAACGCATTTCGTTTGGCTGACGGCCGACAAAACCAAGACCGAGCAGTTTCTGCAAGGCGCCAACAAGTCGTTGAATTTGACCTCGCCAATCGTCATTTCTCTGGACGGCATCGAAGGCCCTGGCAACTACGGGCTTAATCGCAAGGTGGCCCTGACGATCTTGGTAGCCAAGGGCACCAAGGTGGTGGCCAATTTTGCCATTGTGCAGCCAAATGAAACTGACGCTCCCAAGGTGACCGAAGCCATCACCAAGATGATGGGAAAACCAGCGACCAAAGCGGCGCCGGCCGCCGGCGGGGAGGCGATGACGCTGCTGCAAAAGCAGGTGACCGAGTTGCAATTCAAAGTGCAGCTCATGACCAAGCACAACGCGGATCTGGAACTGCTGCTTGAGCAGATGACCGACGCCCTCAACCAGGCGCGGGCGCAAATCGCCAAGCTAGAAGGCAAACCGGCGCCCGAGCCGTTGCCGAAGCTGCCGAAGCTCGATCCGAAACCGGCGGGCAAGGCGGCAAAGAGTCCTGAACTGCAGGGGTTAATGCGGCAAATGATTCAGCAAACCAACGACGATGCGACCGTGACCAAGCTTGCGGGCGCCATGCTATTGTGGGCCGGCAAGGACGAGGCCAAGCAAACGGAGTTGCGTGAGTATTGCCGCCTGATCCTCCAGCTGGGTTATGGCACGCCCTATTGTCAGAAAATGCTGGCCAAAATCGCGGGGAAATGATTCTTCATGCATGTGCCAACGGCTAGTTTTTGGAACTTAGCCACCCACGCCTGTGGGCTTGCCGTGCTCTTGTTGTTTGCCCCTGTCGCATCGGCGCAAGCTCCCGATTTCGAAACACAAGTCTTACCAGTGTTAACGCGTGTCGGCTGCAATGCCGGCGCCTGTCATGGCGCCGCCATCGGCCGCGGCGGTTTCAAGTTATCCTTGCTCGGCTACGATCCGGATGCCGATTTCGAATCTCTTGTCCTGGAACTCAAAGGCCGCCGCGTCAACCTCGCTCAACCCGAAAAGAGTCTGGTGTTGCGAAAGCCCACTGGGCAAGTACCGCACGAAGGCGGCATCAAGTTCGGCATCGCTAGTGAGGGCTTTGACCTCTTGCACAAATGGATCGAGGCCGGCGCTCCACGCCAGTCTCATCGCACTTTGACGAAACTGGAAATCTCGCCCACCAAGAAACTGCTGGCCGACGTCGGCGACAAGCTCACGCTCAAGGTGACCGCGACCTTCAGTGACGGTGCCAAGGAAGATGTCACGCGCTGGACGCTGCTGACGCCGGCCGACGCCGACGCGGTCCGGGTCAGCGCCAAGGGCGAACTCACGGTGCTGCGTCGCGGTCAGCACACGGTCATGGCCCGTTTTCTGGGCGAGGTGGGCTGTGTGACCGTCACGGTGCCCTGGCACGCCAACGCACCGGCCGGCGGCGCCTGGCCGAGTGCTAATCTCATCGATCAACATGTCAACACGACGCTGAAGGAACTTAATCTCCTGCCATCGAGCCGCGCCCCCGACCATGTGTTTATCCGCCGCGTCTTTCTCGATCTCATCGGCACTTTGCCCGAACCGAAGGAGATCGATGCCTTTATGCAAGATAAGCGTGGCGACAAGCGTGAGCGGCTGGTCGATGAATTGATGAAGCGGCCGGAGTTTGTCGATTACTGGGCCTATCAATGGGGCGATTTGCTGCGCATTCAGTCGGATCGGTTGCAACCGCAAGGGGCGGCGGCGTTTCATGAGTGGGTGCGCGAGCAGGTCGCCAAGAATACCCCGCTGGACAAGATGGCCGCCGAGATGCTGCTGGCCGTGGGCGATGCCTATTCCAAAGGCCCGGCCAATTTCAGCCGTGTGCCCAACGATCCGCTAACGCAAGCCGAGTATGTTAGCCAGGTGTTTCTGGGCGTGCGGCTACAGTGTGCCAATTGCCATAACCATCCGCTGGACCGCTGGACACAGGACGATTACCACGGCATGGCCGCGATCTTCGCCAAGCTGGGGCGGGGCCGCAATATTGCGCTCAAGGCCAACGGCGAGGTGATTCACCCGCGCACGGGCAAAGCCGCAGTACCACGTTTGCCGGGCGGCCCGTTTTTGGCCAAGGACGGCGATCCGCGCAAAGATTTGACGGCGTGGCTCACCGACCCCGACAATCCGTTTTTCGCCAAGGCCGCCGTCAATCGCTTGTGGAAAGCGCTGATGGGCCGCGGTCTGGTCGAACCGGTGGACGATCTGCGGGCCACCAATCCTGCCACGCATCCGGAACTGCTCGCGGAGCTGGCCAGGGACTTTGTGAAAAACGGTTTCGACATTCGTCATACGATGAAGCTGATCATCGCTTCCGAGGCTTATCAGCGCAGTTCGCTGACCACCGCGAACAACAAGGCCGACGACCGCTTTTATGCTCACGCCCTGGTGCGGTCGTTGCCGCCGGTGGTGCTGGTGGACGCCGTGGCCCAGGTGACGGGCGTGCCGGAAAAGCTGGGCAATTATCTCAAGGGCAAGCGGGCCATTGAACTGGGCGATTCCAAGGTGGCCTCGGTGCCGCTCGATTTGCTAGGCCGTTGCATGCGGACGCCAGACACCGGTTCGGCGGCTGGAGGCGGGACGCTCACCCTGGCGCTGCACAAGATCAATGGCGATTGGCTCAACAAAAAAGTGGCCGATGCCAGCGGCACGCTCCACTTGTTGATCCAGGGCAAAAAGAACGATGCCGAGATCGTGGCCTACTTTTACCAGGCTGGCCTGAGCCGTCCGCCGACGGCCAAGGAAGCGGCCCACTGGCAACAAAGGCTGGCGGCGGTGCCGGCGGCGGAGCGGGTGGCGGCGCTGGAAGATTTTCTGTGGGCGTTTTTGAACTCGGCGGAGTTTGGGTGTAATCATTAATAGTTTAGCCGAGACGAGATCGAGAAGGTTTTACCATGAGTCTCGCAAAGGCAAAGTCCATAGGGCGCAAGCGTTGCCGGCTCGGCTTCCATTGGCCCATGCCCATTCGGGAGACAGACTTGGGACATATCTACGCCGAACTCACCATCCGGCCCCTGGCCGGTTCCAGCAAAGCTTGGACCGGAAAACCGTTGGTGGACACCGGCGCCACGGACACGTTTGTGCCGGCAAGTGTTCTGCGCAAATTGGGAATCGTTCCTTCCGCGCGGCGTTCCTACGAATTAGCGGACGGCACCGAGCAGGAATTGCCGATCGGTTTCGGAGTGATCGAAGTGGAAGGGCTTGCCGCCGGCGGCACGCTCGTCTTCGCCGGCGAAACCGAAGAGCCGCTCCTGGGGGTCACTGTTCTTGAATCCACAGGCTTGTGGATCGACCCACAGCGTGAACGACTCATTCGGCGCGTGCCGAAACGCAAGGGTGGCGGCGGGCGGAAAAAGAAACGTTGATGGGATTTTCTGTGAGCGTTTTTGAACTCGGCAGAGTTTGGGTGTAATCATTAGGTTGGCATTTTGCCACTGATAATCAACAATGAAAAAGAACCTCAAAATCTGGCTACCTGACAATTGGGCGGATATTTCTGACGAAAATCTTGATGGCCCTCTAACGCTGGCATGGAAACATCATGCTGCGGTGGGCGCGTTCCAAG
>DASRAT010000646.1:0-5517 GCA_035638015.1 Gemmataceae bacterium
TATCAGCTCCTTGTAGCCGGTTGCATGGGGGTTGAACGGGATCGTCTGGTTCAAGATGCCGCCGACGAAGCCAGCCAGGTCCTTGGGAGCGGAGCCCGGCGGTACGGAATAGGCCACAGCCGGGTCCAGCACCGAGCGGTCCACAATGGCAAACATCTTGTGGCGGACGTTGCGGCCTTCGGAGCGGCCGATCTCCTGACCCAGATAGCTTCCCATGATCGGGCCTTTTTTGTAAAGCGGATCGTTTGGGTCCGGGTCCTGGACCTCGAAGAAGCCGACCGTCACCCAGACGGCGAAGCAGTTGCTGCGCGTGGTCATGTTGTTGTAGATTTTGGTGAGCAGCTCATAACGGATATAGGGATTTGTGGTATCTAACGTGTCTGGCGGCTCGAAGAGCCGTTTTTGGACCGCTTGGGTGGGATCGTCATTGGGTAATGGACCAAATGGCCGCAGCAGCGTATTGCCGATTCCCACGCCATTTGGGTAGGTTGCTGGCGGAAACTGGAGGTCGCCTACTTTGGGGATGACGCCGACGGATAGAGGAAAGAATGGCTGATCGTATGGAGAAGGTTGTGTGCCAAGTTGATAAGTAGGACCACCTGGATAAGTAGGCGGCCCGCCCGGGTTGCGCAAGATGGTGAGACGGTCCCAGATTCTACCAATGTCGGTGAGAGTAAAGCGGCTGGAGCCTTGGGGATCGCACATCGCCATGAAGACATCGATGTCCCAAATCGTGTTGATGTTGATTTTCCCCGGAACACGGCGGCCGTTGGTGCCCGTCATGCGCGGCGCCGTTTCGACAAACTCAAAGAAGCGGTATAGGCGCGTTGCATTGTCAAACCACGGTGCTTGTTGGCCAAACATCTTTCCATTGAATTGTTGCGTCAATTCGTGTGGCCCGTAGCCGGAGACGTGCAACAATTCCATTGGGTTGACAAGATTGCGGTCCAGGTGAACGAGCCAATCAAAAGGCGGGTAAGCAATCCCCGACGGGGCCGGCGGCCAAGGCACGCTTCCGGGTATCGTGGGGCCTACTCTGTAGTTATGGTAAAAAAAAGTGTGTTGCGGTTGACCCGTTTGTGGGACAAGTTGGGGCTGAACGCCAGCGGAGCCTAGGAAAGGCTGTTGCCGGCCAACCGACTTATGGTTTGGAATGCGCGAATCCAAGGTGCCCGGAACGACGCCACTATTACCAACAATGTTATTATGCGTCGTGCCGTCGTTGGCCACAATGTTCTGGAAGTAATCCACCGTAACATACGGATTGTAAGATGGGCTTGCCGGATTCGTGTCTAGCGGCGAATAGGGGCAGCATAATCGCTGTAGGACCAAGCTTGGGTTTGGCGGCGGGCCATCATCGGCAGCCCCGCCGGGATTTGGAAGCGCGTATCTGTAGCTCATGCCTGCGGCGTTAATGGTCGCCTTGGGGGGTTGAGCCGGAGCCGGTGTTGTGCAAACCGGGAAAGCGACGTCTAGGCCCGAACTTGGGTCCTTCGGGCCAACTAGATAAAACCCGACGTTGCTCCCTTGGTTGTCAGGGCTGGCAGCGAACGCCGAAATAGGAAGGGGCTTTATTACTTGCGCGAGATTGAAGTCGCTATCTTTAACCGTGCCTTTGATTGCGCCGTCGGGGCTGCCTTGCGAATTATCGGGCTTGTGCATGTCTTGGTTCGGGAGTGTAACCAAAAGCCGGTAGGCGGAGTTTCCCGCAGCTGGCAGGTACAGGCGTGCGTTACCGCCTTCGTTTAAGGCGGCGTCAGCCTTAATGGGGTTAAACAACTCAGCCCAAACGTCAACAATATAATTCGAAGCAAATTGCGTGGGTGGCGCCCCGCTCATGCTAGGCTCGGTATTGTCGTTACGGTACCGGCAAAATGCTTCATTAATTACAATTTTTGGCATTTCAGTCCCGTAAACTATGTTGCCGGCTAAGCTACCGTAAGTCGTTTGAAACGTACCATTGCCGGTTAATACCCAGTTGAAAGGCGTGATGTAGTCGTCGGAGTCGATGAAATCGACCATGTTCACTGCAAGCTGCGCGAGGTAACGCAACGCGTAAAGTTCGCCTGACGTAGGCGGGGTCGAAACGCTATGGTTAGTCAAATCGTATGCTCCCGTCGTCTTGACGAGAATCTGGAAAAGAATGCTGGCGAAATCTTGGCGGTCTTTTTGGGCGTTCCTAAATCCGGTAACGTCTGTGATTGCGTTCCCTACCAAGATTGGGTAATCCGACAACGCTCGCGGTGCACCGGTCTTTGGGTCAAGCAACGGCTTGTTAAGGTCAATGCGGGCGCCGGATCTGATTAAATTCGGTGGCGAAATAACGAACCGATTGGCCCACAACGGGTCGTAGTCCTTGCCAAGATTCGTGGAGCCGGGCTTCGGAGAACCAATCGGCTTCCCGCTCGGCTTTAGCGCGGGACTATTCGCACCGGATGTGAAAGGTGGCATTTCGTAGGCATAAGGCGCCGCCGCGGTGGCTGATGGGAAGTTATAAAGCCACGGCATCAATCCCGGCTCACGGCGGTCGAAGCTAAGCGTCGTAATCAAATTCCGCTTTTTCCGGTCCTTGAAGTTGTTTGGCAAAAGCTGCCACAGGTCGCACAGCATCGAGTCGGTGTTGGTGTCGCCGTAGCGGTAAATCATGTTCAGTTCAGCGGGCAGAAAAACGCGGGACGATCCGGCAACACCGGTAACGGGATTGTAAACGAGTGGGTGCTGGCCCAGTTCGCTGCCGATGCCGTCGCCATATGCTGGCGGAAAAGTTGGCCACATTTGATATGGCCCAGGCGGCGTCCATTGGCCGGTTATGGCGCCGCCTGGATTCACAACAGCGTCGAAATCGGCCTTGCCATAAAAGCGAGGCGCGGTCGTGAAAGGCGGAGTCGCGTTTCCAGTTGGCGCCTTGAGCGGCCCGTAGCGGCCTAGGACGCGTGGCGTTGGTTGGCCAGCGGCAGTAGCCCCCACGAACAAGTTCACCCACTCCGGCGCGCCTGTTACAGGATCAATCGTGGGGTCCGACAAGACTTTTCCAAGATTCATCTCCCACGGCCCCCAGCCTTGATTGCTGGCGTTTGCGAAGCCCGCTCCACGGATATTGCCTGTTGCGTTCAGGTTGATTTTGCTGTCAAGGTCGATGACGAATGGAGCGAACAGCGCGGTGTAGCGACGGCCGTCGGGCAGCGTCAGGATGGGCGCGCCGGTGTACATCCAGAAGCTGTCGTTGCCGGTGCCTTGCCAGGCGATGGGGCGATTGCGCACGTCGCCAAAGGCGTCCATCGGCATGGGAAAGCCCTTTTTGCCTTTGCTGGGAAGGTCAGGATGGTCGCTTGGCCGCGGCCGCATTACCATGTATTTGAGCCTTGCCTCAAGCGACGGGTCAGCGACTTTTTTCCAATTGGGATTGCTCGGATCAAGCGAGCCGAACCCAGTCCAATCGCGATGGAACGAAGGCAATAACACCGTGCCGTCGGCCGTTACTGCAGCCAGAGCCATGAAATTCATGTCAGCGGCTGAGTACGGCGGATTGGCGGCGCCGACATATGGAAGCTCATTGGCGGCAAGACCGCCTTTGGGTTTTGGTCCCGCAGTGGTGCCGAAGAACTCGGGGTACCGGACGAACCCGTCCGTGGGGAAATAGGCATAATTGATCAGGTTGAAATCGTCCGCGGTGTTAAGGATCGGATTGTTCGGCATACCTGGCGCGCCCCATGTCCAATGCTGGCGCGTCGTACCGCCAAACGCGTTTAATGGCGTGGCCAACACCGTTCCGGTCGCAGGGCCGCCGGTCAGGTATTTCATGCCATACATATTCCGATAAAAGCTATGCCCGCGCAGCGCCGAGGAAATGCCGCTGGCGTCGTCGCGGCAATCGAAAATCAACTGCTGTAGAAACATGGCGAAGGCCATTTCGGGGTCCATGTCCGGCCCGCGAAACTCGAATTGGTCGCGAAACGCCAGCGCCGAAGAGGCTTCCGACTCGGCGTAAAACATGAACGCGATCCCGACACCGGCGAAAATGGTGAGGATCACCAAGACAATCAGTAACACGGTGCCATGGCGCTCGGGCGAAAGCGGACCTTTGCCGGGTGTCGTGAAGTAGATCGACTGGTTGAGCATGACAGCACCTAGTTTAACTTTTGGCTGGGTTGCATGCCCCCAAAGGGCGTGTTGAGCAGCCGCGGGATCGAGCGTCACCACGCCCTTTCAGGGCGTGCCACCTCGTTGATCGTCGAAATGTTACATGTCCTGGATCATCGTGATCTGCCGCGTGGTCTTGGACTTCGCGTCCCAGACCCGCAGCGTTATTTGCAAAGCCAAGATGCGCCGGGGTGCAATCGAGAACGGATTCGGCAGGGCCGAATAGTCTTTGATGTCATCGACGCGCTGGGACCAGGTATCGAAGCGGTACGCGGGTGCGGTCAAGTCCCGGAATTGCGATTGCACGGTGTCCGCGGGCGTGTTGTTCGAGAACAGCACTTGCACATCGAAAGACAGCACATCCGTCAGCAGCAGGTCTTCGCCAGTCGCCAGCGGCGTGAAGACGGGAGCGCCGCCCACGGGAAAAGTGCCGGCGGTGCGGCGTTCGAGCATCGTCAAGTCGGCCGGGCTGTTGAAATAAAGAAAACCAGGAGCGTTCGGATTGGGTTTACAGCTGACCTTGTCCGCATAGGCGTTTTGCAGGGCTGTTGATATTTTCCCGGCGCCCCAGTTGAGTTGGTCCACGTCGGCGACGACCAGGCGTTGCTGACGATAAAGGGCAAACAACGGCGTTCCGCCGGCCGAGTTGTTGAAATCCTGCACGGGTGACAGGAAATAACAAAACTCGATCCACTGGCTGCTAAAGGTGCCGGGCTGCTGCATGCGGGCGTCGGGGTTGCCGAAGTTGGCGAATTTTCCCGCCGGGTCCAGGGCGGTGTAGTAATCCTGCTGGCGATTGCCTCTGGCCCTGGCGGTGCCGGCGATAACGTGGCCCACGCGGCGGCGCGACGGCAGCGAGTCGGGATCAGGGGGCTCATCGCCGCCGGCGGGCGGAAGATACAAGAAAAAATAGCCGTGCTGCGGCGGACCGTTGTTGGGCAGGTCGTAAAACTTGCTGTCGCTGAGGCGGCGTTCGCCCTCGAAATGCTTGGCGGACAGATCGCTGCGGATCATGTTGGTGGCGGTCCGCAGGCTGGCGTTGAGATCGCCGACGGCCTTCATGCCGCGAAACAGGTCGGTGCCCAGGGCAAACGCTTGGGCCAGGATCATGAGGATAAAAATCGTCACGGCCATGGCGACCAGGAGTTCCACCAGGGTGAAGCCGCTGCGTGAATGTTTCATGGCTCATGCTCCGGCGCCGTAGCACAGGCGGCTCGCCTGTTCGACATATTCATGACAGGCGAGCCTGTCACGCGACACAAGGTTTTGCCGCAAATAGCGACAGTAGGTTTTGCCGCTTGTGCTGTTTTTAGTTTTTCGATCTTCGCGCTGGGCGGAAACTCAGCTTGCTTATTTCTGCTCGGCTGATCTCTGGCG
>DASRAT010000647.1:0-2101 GCA_035638015.1 Gemmataceae bacterium
CGAGGGGACCGACCGCGCCATCCTCCGCGCCGGCGAGCTGTGTCCGCGCGGCGGCATCGTCGTCGTCAAGGTCGCCAAGCCCAGGCAAGACATGCGCTTTGACGTGCCGACCATCGGCTGCAAAACCATTGAGTCGATGCATAAAGCAGGCGGCAAAGTCCTGGCCATCGAAGCTGGTAAGACTATTGTCGTCGATCACGACGACACCATGGCCCTGGCCAATCGCTACGGTCTCACCGTGGTGGCCTTGAAGGAAGGATTGGCGTTGTAACCCCTACCGTCGCTTCATCCCACCCATTCCGCGCCCGTCAATACACATTTTTGCCATAGCTCAAATACCCTCGTCGCGTTAAAGTGTTGACATGGCCACAGTTGCAAGCAACATGGCCAGCATTCGCGGCGAAGTGAGTTTCGGACGGCTGCATTTATGGGCGCCATGCAATTTCTCCTGCCGCCGGGTCTTTCCGGCCCCGCTCTGGACGAGCTCAAACCGGCTTACGTGGCCGGCGGGCAGGACAATATGCCCTACCTGAGCCAGGCCATCGTCGAGCCTGGCAAGCTGCGCCTGCTCCGCAAGGAAAACGAAAGTGGCAACGTGCTGGTGCCCTGGAACGTCGATCGAGCGGGTCTGTTGATGAATAGCACTGCAACGCTCATCGAACAAGATGCACCCTATCTGCTGGCCTTGGAACTGGCGCGCGGCAAAGTCAATCAGCTGCGCAACCAAATGGCGGACTGGATGATGGGCGGCCTCAATGCGCCGCTGGCTTTGCCAGGCGCGATCCGGGAAACCACCCTGAGTTTCGCCCGGGCGGCGGCTTACGCGCCGGCGGCCGAGGCGCTTCAGCTGGCTCAAACGGCCATGACCCAGGCCTACGCGACAGCGGAGCAACTGGTGGATGCCTACATCCAACAAGTTTTCCAGTTCCGCCACCAGCGTCAACCGCGTTTAGAAACCGCCCTGGGCTGCCGATTGGGAACCAAGGTTCCGTCAGCTACTGTGGCCAAAGCCTTAACAGACGCATTCAACACGGTGTGCCTGCCGCTGAACTGGGGAACTGTCGAGGTTGCGGAAAATGATTACCATTGGGAGCCCCACGATCATGCGGTCGATTGGGCCGTTGCCGCCGGCTACCATGTTGTGGGTGGGCCGCTTCTCGACTGGCAACCGTCCCAGCTACCAGCTTGGCTTACGTTGCGTGAAAAAAGCCTGGCGGGCATTACCAGCTACACCTGCAATTATGCCGCCACGGTGGTTAAACGCTATCGTGGCCGTGTTCGCACCTGGCAACTGACCGCCGGCACCAACTCCCAAAGCGCCTTCGGACTCAATGAAGACGAAACCCTGTGGCTGACGCTCCGGATCGCCGAGGCCATGCGGCAAGCCGATCCCCATGTTGAACTGGTGCTTGGTTTGGCGCAGCCCTGGGGCGAATACATGGCCAGCCAGCCGCTGACCAATTCGCCGTTTGTGTTCGCCGATAAGTTGATTCGCACCGGCCTCAACCTCGCCGGCCTCAATCTGGAACTGGTAATGGGCGTGCGGCCGCGGGGCAGCTATTGCCGCGATATCCTGGACGCATCGCGAATCATGGACCTGTATTCGCTCCTTGGTGTGCCGTTGCATATCACGCTGGGTTTCCCGTCGGATGCGGACAAGGACGCACAAGCCAGTCCCGACCTGGCGGTCAATGCCGGCCGCTGGCGGAGCGGTTACACGCCGGAGATTCAAGCGGAATGGGCTGAGGCGTTTGCCCGCCTGGCGCTTTGCAAACCGGCGGTCAAGTCGGTCCTGTGGACGCATCTGGACGACGCGGAGCCGCACTTGTTTCCGGGTTGTGGGTTGGTCAATGCCAAGGGTGATGTGCAACCCGCACTGGCCCGTTTGGGTCAACTTCGGGCGGCGCATTTGCGCTAGAACTGATCGTGGCACAGGCGGCTCCCTGTTTGACTTTTTAATACAGGCGAGCCTGTCACGCGACACAAGGTTTTGCCGCAAATAGCGACAGTAGGTTTTGCCGCTTGTGCTGTTTTTAGTTTTTCGATCTTCGCGCTGGGCGGAAACTCAGCTTGCTTATTTCTGCTCGGCTGATCTCTGGCG
>DASRAT010000648.1:0-5536 GCA_035638015.1 Gemmataceae bacterium
TTGGCGATTCAGGCTATCAAGGTGCCATAAAAACGAATCACGAAAGCACGACAATACGAAAGCACGAAAAGGCTAAAATATAAACTCTTTCGTGTTTTCGTACTGTCGTGCTTTCGTGATTCTCTTTTCGCCAGCTTGACAGGTCGAGCATTCATGTCAATAATTGCTTGACAGGTGACATCATGAAGCGAGTACGCAAAATCACCGTGAGTTTGGTGGTGTGGGCGACAGCAGCCTCAACGCTGCTCGCTTCCTCTCCGCACTTCGTCTGCCAATGCGCTGATGGAACCTCCAAATTTGCCGCTTGCAGTTCCGACTCCACAACCACCTCATGTTGCACACCCAAAAGCGGAGGCGGTTGCTGCGGCGAGGAAAGTCCGAAAAACGCTACGACAAAGCATTCGTGCTGCAGCCAACACCAAAATGATACTGAGCCAGCTGCGGTTAACTCCGACATCGCCCCCAGTTCAAAGGCCGGGGGCCCCCAACTCGGCAGCTCTCAATGCCAAAAACGCCTTGTCAAAGGTGCCGATCGACTCATGTCCCAGCACGTTGCCCAGGCTGATGAAGTGCTGAATACTCAGGTTGCACTGCCAGCATTTGCAAGCTCCTGCAGTTTGCCGCCAGTCGTGCTTTTGGAGTATGGCATTCGCCAGGTCAATTCTCCGCCGCCGCCAACCGATCTAGTCATCTCTCTGCAACATTTGGTCATCTAATCCACTCTCTTTCGCGCTGCCGCCTTGCGCCACCGCATCGCGTTGCGCGCCGGCAATAACTCCCATTGTGCCAAGTGAAACCGTGCCTTTAGCGAATAGAGCAAAGCCATGTCCAAAACCAATGACCCGCGGCGTGCCACCAACAGCGAGGGCGGCCTGCACGCGCCTCCCGATTTTACCTTTTGGCAAAAGGTCTGGTGGTGGTTCGATTTCTTGATCCTGGTGAACCTTGCTCGCCTGCGCTTCATTGCGATTTTGGCCGCCATCGGTTTCGTAATCGTCACTTGGCCGACGCTGACCGCCTATTACGAGCGCTGGACGCGGCCGGCCGATCACGATCACGCCGCCGGATCGGACTTTGAGTTCTTCTGCCCCATGCACCCGACGGTGATTCGCGACAATCCCAAGGAGAAATGCCCCATTTGTTTCATGCCGCTGTCCAAGCGCAAAAAGGGGGATGGCACCGTGGAAGCGCTGCCCCCGGGAATCGCCAATCGTGTGCAACTTTCGCCGTACCGGGTGGTGTTGGCCGGCATTAAAACCTGGAAGGTGGACTATGTTCCGCTGTCCAAGGAGATCACCACGGTCGGCTATGTCGAGTTCAACGAGCGCGAGATGAAGCAAGTCGCAGCCCGCGTCAAAGGGCGGATCGACAAACTCTACGTCAACGAAACCGGCGAGATGGTCCATGCCAACGACGTGCTGGCATCGCTTTACAGTCCCGATTTGCAGGTCACCGTGCAAAATCTGATCGACGCCAAGAGCAGCGGCAACGCCAGCCTTATGAACATTGCTCGCGACCGGCTCAAACTGTGGGGCATCAGCGATGACCAGATTCTGGAGATCGAGAAGACCGGCAAGGCCAATTCTCATCTCAAGATTCGTTCGCCCATCAAGGGGCACGTCATCAAGAAATATGTAAAGGAAGGCCAGTATGTCGAGGAAGGCATGCCCCTTTATGACGTGGTCGATCTCTCCACCGTCTGGATTCAGGCCCAGGTTTACGAAGATGACATGGCGTTTCTGCCCTACTATCATCGGCCGCTCAAGCGAGCCGTGGCATTGAAAGACGGCATGCCGGTCACTGCCACGACGCAGGCCAATCCTGGCCAAACCTTTGAAGGCAGGCTGACCTTTGTTTACCCCCACGTGGACCAGGACACGCGCTCGGTAACCATCCGTTTCGAGCTGGACAACCCCGAACACAAGCTACGGCCAGGATCGTCGGCCACGGTCAAGCTCAAGGTGCCGGCGCAGCAACTGGAATTGTTGGCCAAGAATATTGACCGCAATGGCCTACAAGAGGCCGCGGGCGTGGCCCTCGTGCAATCATTTTGGTCGCCGTTGCCGTTGCCGGGAATTGGCTGGGTGCCCCCGCTCAACACCGCGGCACGGCAAACCGCTTTACGCCTGGGCCTGGTGTTGGCAGTCCCGGAAGGCGCGGTGATCGATACGGGCAAGCAGCAAATTGTTTATCGTGAAATTGGAGCTTGCGAATACGAAGGCGTCCTCGTGGAGTTAGGCCCGCGCATGACGGACGCGAAGGGCGTCATTTTCTATCCCGTGCTGCGCGGCATTCAGGCCGGCGACGTGGTGGTAACCGGAGGGTCATTTTTGCTCGACGCGGAAACGCGGCTCAATCCGGCGGCGGGGTCGATTTATTTCGGCGGCAGCGGTTCCAAATCCAGTCAAAGCGGCGGCACGATCAAGCCGTCCACACCGGATGACCAGGAAGCCAAGATCATCGTGGCGCTCGCCAAGCTGTCCGACGCGGACCGCCAACTTGCGGAGGCGCAGCGGTTTTGTCCCATCTTGGAAGGGAGCAGGCTTGGTTCGATGAACACGCCTGTCAAGGTGTTGCTTGACAATCAAGTGGTCTTTTTGTGCTGCCGGGGTTGCCTGAAGAAAGCGCAAGACCAGCCACAAGAGACGTTGGAAAAGGTGCAAAAACTTAAGGCTAAAACAATCTCGACGAGCAAATGAAGTACGCAACCCTTGCGTAGGACGGCCTTACCAGGCGGTTCTACAACCAACAAAATTGGAGGAAACTCATGAAATGGACACGCCTGGTTTCGATGTTGATGATTTTGTTTCTTTTGGGTTTCGCGGGTTGCCACGGCAACGATGCGGGCAAGGACAAGGTCTACGACATCAAAGGCAAGATCGTAAGCGTCGCGGCGGACAAGAAAAAGGTGGAAGTGGACCACGAAGCCATTCCCGGATTCATGGGAGCCATGACGATGCATTTCGACGTGGAGGATCCCAAGGTCCTGGATGGTTTGAAGTCCGGCGATGATGTGCAAGGAAAACTGAAAGTTCGGGACGGCAAAAACACCATCATCGAATTGAAAAAACGCTGAGGGAATGGAAATTGACGAGCCGCCGGGCTTGTCCCGGCGGGGATAAAACCCCGCCGCTCGTTGAGCGGGAAGTTCATCATGATCGAAAAAATCATCGAAGCGTCGATCCGCAATCGCTTCCTGGTGCTGTTCATTGCCGCTGCCCTGGCGGTGGCGGGTGTCTATGCGGTCCTCAATACGCCTGTGGACGCCATCCCCGATCTGAGTGAAAACCAGGTCATTGTCTTCACCGACTGGATGGGCCGCAGCCCTGTGGAGATCGAGGACCAGGTGACTTACCCGCTGTCGCGTAAGCTCCAGGGATTGGCCGGCATCAAGGCGGTGCGGTCGTCGTCGGAGTTCAATTTCTCGATGATTACGCTGATTTTCGAGGATAACGTCAACTTTTACTTCGCCCGGCAACGCGTCACGGAAAAACTCGGGCAAGTCGGCAATGTGTTGCCCGCGGGCGTTACGCCGTACTTGGCGCCGGACACGACCGCGCTGGGGCAGGTTTTCTTTTATACTGTCGAGCCCAGTCCATCGCATCCGGTGGACCCCGGCAGCTTGTGGGCGCTCAACAAATTTCAAATCGTGCCGCAGCTCAACGCCGCCTCGGGCGTGGCCGATGTGGCGACGGTCGGCGGCATTCCCAAGGAATATCAGATCGACGTGCGTCCCGAGGCATTGCGAGCCTACGGCATCACGCTAGGCGATCTCTACGCCGCCGTGGCCAAGAGTAATCTCGCAGTGGGCGGCGGCGTGGTCCAAAAGAACAACGCCGAGTACCTCGTCCGCGGCCTGGGCTGGATTCACGACAAAACCGACATCGAAAACACCGTCATCAAGGAAGTCGGCGGCACGCCCATTTATGTCAAGAACGTGGCCATCGTGCAAATGGGCACGCAGTTTCGCCGCGGCATCTTCGAAAAAGATGGCAGTGAAGTGGCAGGCGGCATCGTCATGATGCGCCATGGCGAGAATCCGCTGGCTGTCACGCAACGGATCAAGGAAAAGATCCAAGAATTGCAACCCGCGCTGCCACCGGGCGTCCGCATCATTCCCGCTTATGACCGCACTCGGCTCATCAATGGAGCGATCAACACGTTGACCGACGTGATGTGGCACGAGATGGTCATTGCCTGTATTGCCATCCTGCTGATTCTGATGCACGTTCGCAGTGTTTTCGTCATCTGCGTGACGCTGCCGTTGTCGGTGCTCTTCTCATTCTTGATGATGTGGGTCTTGCGGCGGCTGGGCATCATCGACATTCAGGCCAACATCATGTCGCTGGCGGGCATCACCATTTCCATCGGCATTTTGGTGGACCAGGCGATTGTCATGACCGAAAACGCCACCCATCACCTCAAGGAGCATTTTGGCGATGCCAAGGTCACAGGCGACACGAGGGCCTTGGTCATTCCCGCTTGCCGCATGGTGGGCAGGCCGATCTTCTTTTCCGTCATGATCATGCTGATCTCGTTTATCCCGGTATTCATGCTGTCGGGCCGCGAAGGCAAGCTGTTTCATCCGCTGGCGTTTACCAAAAGTTTTGCCTTGATTGGAACCGCGATCATTTCCGTGACGGTCGTGCCGGCGCTGATTCCACTGTTCATCAAGGGCAGGCTCAGGCGCGAGGAAGACAACTGGATCGTGCGTAGCTTCATCAACATTTACAAGCCGCTGCTGACCTGGGCTTTGCCACGGCGGAATCTGGTGATGTGGATGTTCGCCGCCTTGTTGATTTTGGCTGCGGGCATGTTTCCACTCCAGGCGATTTTTGGGCTGGGCGCTTCCCAAACGGCCTGGAGATTCATGTTTTTTGTCGTCTTCGCCGTGGTAAGCGCCCTGACGGTGCTGCTCATTCGTGGCGGGCTGTGGCAAGCAGTGAGCCTGGTGACGCTGACTGCACTTGGCCTTTGGGCATTTCATTTCCCCAAAATCGGTGTGGGCTACATGCCCGCATTGGATGAAGGAACGACCCTGGACATGCCCGTCACCGTACCGCGTGTCGGCGTGACCCAAGCGGCCGATGATCTCAAACACCGCGATGGATTGCTGCGTGGTTTTCCCGAAGTGGAATCGGTGATCGGCAAAGCAGGGCGGGCCGACACGCCGACCGACCCGGCGCCTCTGGACATGTTCGAGACACTGGTCAATTTCCGGCCCAAAGTCCTTTGGCCCAAGCGCGTGCTCAAGTTCGACGACGCAGCACGGCAAACGCGCGAGGTTCTCCGCGCCCTCGAAGACAACGGTTACGTGTTGCGAGCGCCTCATGAGGACGACCGTGACAGTTTCGTCAATGACGCGACGCAGAAAGCGTTGGAGCGATTCGACGAGACGATGCGTGAATTTGCGCTGCTCCGTTATGTCGAATTTGACAAGGAACTAGGCCCGTTGTTGACGCAGTTTGTAGTCGAGGAGACGCTAAGCCGATTTCAGAAGGCCGGCCTTGTGTCATGGCCAGCGGATGTGAAACAA
>DASRAT010000649.1:0-5834 GCA_035638015.1 Gemmataceae bacterium
GGCCAAGGCCGAAGGCAAGGATGCGGGGCGGGTGTCTGGCAACGTCATGTCCACCCAGGCGGCGGCTCATCTGCAAGCGACCTTCGCCCCCAAAGGGGCCAAATTGTCCTGGATCGAGAAAACCGCTGAGGAATGGATCTATCTGAATCACGGCACACTGAAGCAAGCGGGAGTGACCCCTGAAGCCGCCGAGAAGGCACTGTGCGAATGGCTCGTCAAGCAACCGGGCATTCATGCCGCTTATGGACGGACCACGCTGTTGAAAGGCCCGATGGTAAACGATCCGATTGGTGAGCTGACTCGGCGTTCATTTCATCCGGACTGCGCCGGCGATGTGGGTGTAGTGGTCAAACCCTACTGGATGGTCGGCGGCGGCAGCAATACGTTCAAGGCGACGCATGGCACGCCGCATCCGTATGACACGCATGTGCCGCTGGTGGTGTTTGGACCGGGCATCAAGGCGGGAGTGCGGCAGGAGCGGGTAACGCCATTGGCGGCGGCGGCGATCATGGCGTGGGGGTTGAATGTGCCGGCGCCGGCGGGGGCGGAGTATCCGGTGCCGGAGGGGTTGTTGAAGTAAAGCCGTTTGAGGAATCAGCGTTGGATCTGCGTCAACGATCCTGCTGCTCAACGCCAAGTCGGAACAAAACCTTGTCGAGGTAGGCCTGTGCGCCGGTCAGACTAGATTCGCCATGTTCATCCACTACTGCGGCGAAGAGTGTGCGCAGCTGTGTTTCCAACTCGTTGCGGCGATACGGCCGGAGTGTGTCCAAATGAAGCCTGCCGGGCTCCAAATACTCCGCATCGACAATCAGCCAATCTGATAACGGCTTGAGCTGCAAGACTGCCAAAAGGCGGTGATAACCGTCAGCGTGCCGCGCCGCTAATCCCGCCGCGTCCTTTTCTTCAAAACTTATCGAATCCGAAATCGTTGTTTTCACCTCCGTGGTATATTTGATTTCGCCGTTGGCTGCGTCCAAATCCACACCTTGGACACCGCGTTCAACCACGTGACCAAAACCTGCGCGATGATAGCTAATCGCCAACATTTTCTGGCAAATCTTTCCGAATTCTCGTGGGCCGTGGCGATGATGCAAGTTGATCAAGCAATTGTAAGTGGTGATCAACATCGGTCATCTCTGTAGGTAGTGCGCGATTAGCGCGGGGCGTAGCCAATCATACCAAACTGTTGGTCATTTAGGGCCGCGGCTGATGCTGGGTCCCTTGGCAGGGGTCCACAATCCGAAACGATAGGACGTTTTTTCTTTGGTCAAGGTTGCGAGCAAATGCTCGTAAAACTCGGCATCCATGGTAGCGATAACAAGCTTTTTGTATTGGGAAACCCGATCGAGTAGTTTTGCAAGCCGCTTTTTGTGTTCTGTGCCCAGACTTTGGGAAGGATCGTCGAGTATCAAGAACCCAAGTGTGCCGGTCTCCTTTCCGGCGGTTGCTAATCCAAGAAAGATTGCCAAGGCAAGCGCGTTGAGGTCACCCTGGCTCAGAATTGGCGTCAAGTCCTTGCCGTCTTGGTCAGAAATGTCATATGAATTACGGTTCGTCCGTTTGTCAGTGGTGATGGCTAACTTCAAGCACTGAACAGCGGGGTTGCCACTTAGCTGACGGAAGTAATCGTCAATCAATTGCTCGGCGGCAGCTAACTTGGCTTCGCCTTCCTCTCGAGATAACTCCGCAACAGCAGTTTTGATTTGGCTTGAATCCTCAACAAGTTTAGCAATCTGGTCCCGAAGCGATTCCAATTGCTTGAATGAAGCGGATTTTTCAATCTCCCCAAGCACTGCAGTTTTTGCTTCATGTCGCAAATAATCGCGGATAAGGCTCAAATCGTTGCATGCCTTTTCGATATCGTCTAGCCGCTTGTGCCGCTCTCGGATCGCCTCTTCCAGTTCATTGAGTCGTTCCTTGATGCGTGCGCGCTCGACCTCCACTAAGGCGCGCGGAGCGTCGTCAACAGCCAACTTGCAATTGAGCAATATTGCCACTCGGTCGCGCTGGTTCGTCCATTCTATGTCTTGTTTTATCGCCTTATTGCTTAAGGTCTCGAATTGTTCGGCTACCTCGCGAAGCGAGTTGATGCGAATTCTCAACGCGTTGATTTTCCCCACACTTTCGTTCACCAAGATTGCCAACTTGTCAGTCCAGAGCCGTCGAATAGTTTCAAGCAAATCCGGCACCATAGTACCGCAAACGGGGCAGGGCGCCTCAAGGTTTTTTTCAAGGAATGCGATGGCTTCCTTGATGACGGCCGCCTGGCCATTGGTTTGCCGGAGTCGGCTTTGCTCTAGCTCTAACTCCGCGCTGATTAGGGGAATCTCTACAAGGATTGCTTTTTGCGCACCGTGCTCTTTTTCCAAAGCCAGGACACTGTTCTCCAACGCCGTTCTGTCGTTTTGCGCGCCTTCCAACTCGGTAACTAACGTCGATAAGTCCCTGTGATACGTCACTAACTTTGTCTGTTCGGCTGTGCCAGGAACCTTGCCTCGCATTCCATTGATCGCAGTTTTTGCCGCCTTGTCAAACATTACAAGGCCGGTCATGTCCGCGGGAATATTAACGTCTGGCGTTTTCAACTCCGCTGAGGCGGCAAACTCTTTTATCGCGTCTGCGACCGCTTTGGCTCGCTCCAGCGCTTCTTTGAGTGTCAGTTGGTTTGTAGCGATACCGGCGTTTTTGGCTTGTTGCCGAGCCTCGACAACGTCGTTCTGCCTTTGATTCAAAGCCGTCTGGATTTGCTGGCCAAAGTTTCCGAACCGGTCACCGACCTGCTTTTGCCGCTGAGCGAGCTTAGCGGCATCCAACGCATCGAGGATGTTTCGTTGGTCGGTTAGCCCTAACAAGCGATCAATGGCGTCGTTCCGGTCCTTCGGTTCTTGAGTAACAATGGCCCGAATTGATTCCTGGTGCTGGTAAACAGTTGTAAGGAAATCACGAAAAGACGAGCGGAGCAGCCCGCCAAGGCGATGTTCCGCCTCGGAACCACTAATTGTTGCGCCATCAGGAAACGTCACTTGCAGGGAGCTTTCCAAGGCGGTTTTCTTTGGTCGGCGGCGCATACTGCGGCGGATCAGGCAATTTCCAGCGGCTAACGCCATCTCCAACTCGACGCAGACAACAGGCGATTCCATATGCCGGTTGTCAACGGTCCAGCCGACGCGCTCTCGAATGCCGGTCTGTTTGCCGCAGCAGTCGTCGCCAAACAGAACCCACTCGATAGCATTCAGCGTGCTGCTTTTGCCGCTGCGGTTCTCGCCAAAAAGCTGTGTGACAGGCTTGTCGAACGTGAAATCAACAGCTTCGCGAAAGCCCCGGAAGCCCTCAATTCTTAGTCGGATTGGAGTGAGCATTCGGGCACCATTCAAAGTTTCGTCACAAGCTCGTTTAATTCGGTGTTGAAAGCGGCTTCCAGCTCATTGAATCGTTGCGTTAATTCGTTTGTTACTGCTTCCTGACCCCCGGACGCAAACGCTTGCTCCAATTTGAGAAGCAATGCCGCTCTGCGTTGCTTGTCCTCGGCGGAGCCTTTCATTTTGCTCTCGATTTTGTGGATTTCTTCCATCGGAAAACCTCCTGGGTAGAGTTCGGTGTTCGCAGGCATCGTGCCTTGAAACCACAAACCCCATGCAGCGAGAAAACCACCACCCGCATCGGCCGCGCACCCAGCGATCTTTGAAACTGTGGGTCTCCCCTGGCCGTTTTTCCACGTCAGGTTCACGAACGCAAATGCACGGTTTTTGTATTGCGCACTGGGACCACGAGTAATAACACGCGCCACTTCAAGGCTGTGGATTTTGAATCGCCCGCACCACTCCATGAATCGCTCACCACTTGCATGATACTGAGCCAAGGTTATGCCATTGGAATCAAAGCGGAAATCAGGGTCAGTTGTGTTGTAACAGCGCTCAAATTGCCGACGATTGAGCCGGTCGTAGAATCGTTTGATTTGATGGCGAAGACCAACGAACAACCGAGGGTCTTCCTTTAACGATTTCATTTCAAGCGCCCCCGGCAAGATTCGAACTTGCGACCTGCGGTTTAGGAAACCGCTGCTCTATCCAGCTGAGCTACGGGAGCGGACAAGTCTCACGCATTATGGCAAAGACACGCCCTGGCAGGCAAGGGTGATGGTAAAATCGTTTCCAGGCTCAAATCAATCGGCTTGCCTGCTTTGGCCGCTTCCCTACAATGGCGTTCTTGCCGGTTGGTTCGACCGGGAGGAGTCACCGTCAGCGGGAGGAATGGCATGGGGAGTCGTCGTCGCGGCGCGGGCCGGCGGAAAGTCGGTCGGAAAAAACGTCGCATGCGGGCCAAAATCCGCCATCGCAAGTAACACCCGGGTTGGTACGCCAATTCCGTGAACATTGTGAGAACAGAGACCGCCAAAACACACCCACGGGCACCAGTCCGTGGGTTTTTGTTGATACGCGCCGGCACACTCAAGCCAATATTCCTATGTTTCCTGCCTTGCTTATCTTCACAAATCTTCACTGTTTCACCATCCAATAAAGGTGGGCTGGCGGGCTTTGGGCGCGCCGGGTATCTTGGGCATTTTTGACGGTTGGTAACTCTTTTCCGGCTGCGGGGGAGTTTCAGGGTTGCCGGGTGGTGTTTTGATGGGTATACTCCCCTTTTTGATGCGCAGCCGCTTGAAGTGGTTAGCCGAAATAAAGTTAGGCGTCGGAAAACGCACGATGCGCTTCAATTTGGTGGATAGGATCCTGGAGGTGGAACCGGGTCGCCGTATTTCAATGGTCAAGCACTTGACGCTTGGCGAGGAATACCTGGCCGACCATTTTCCGACCTTTCCCGTGATGCCCGGCGTGCTGATGCTTCAGACGCTGGTGGAGGCGGGCGCATGGCTGTTGCGGATCACCGAGGACTTCAGCCATAGCGTGATCGTGCTGCGGGAGGCCAAAAACGTCAAATACGGCACCTTCATGGAGCCGGGCAAGACGTTGGTAGTTACCGCCGAGTTGCTGGACAAGGCGGACAGCATCGACCCCAATGCCGCGACCTTCAAGGGCAAGGGTGAGTGTGAAGGAACGGCAACAGTGTCGGCACGAGTTACGCTGACTCGCTATAACTTGCGTGACCGCGATCCGAAGCTGCAAAGTGCCGATGACAGAATCATTACTCACCTCCGCGGGCAGTATGCCGTCCTGCGGGGGCAGTGCGATTGACGGCGGGAGTGTTGAGATGCGCTTGACGGATCAGGTGGCCATCGTGACCGGCGGCAGCCGAGGCATCGGGCGGGCCATTGTTAAAGCGCTGGCGGCGGAAGGGGCCAAGGTGGCCTTTATTTACCGCGGCAGCCAACAGGCGGCGGAGTCGCTGGCGGCGGAAATCACGCAAGCCGGGGGGACTGCGAAGGCTGTCCAATGTGATGTGGCCAAGTTGGACGAGGCCCAGAAGTGCTGTGAGCAGATTGAAAAAGATTGGGGCCGGGTGGACATCCTGGTCAACAACGCCGGCGTCATCAGGGACGATTTGTTCGTCCGCATGGACCCGGAAGCCTGGAACACAGTGCTGCAAACGAACCTGGGCGGCGTGTTTAACTTTTGCAAGGCTGTCGGTTACACGATGATGAAGCAGCGCCGAGGGCGCATCATCAATATCAGTAGCGTGGCAGCCGAGCACGTGAATCCGGGCCAAACGAATTATGCTGCCAGCAAGGGCGCCATCAATGGCTTTACGCGGGCCCTGGCCGTGGAACTGGCCGGCCGCAATGTGACGGTGAACGCTGTGGCCCCCGGCTTCATCGAAACCGACATGACCGAGGCGGTACGCAATAAAGCGGGTGACCTGATCAAGAAAATGAT
>DASRAT010000650.1:0-4456 GCA_035638015.1 Gemmataceae bacterium
GTCTAACCGCGGAAAATGCGTTTCATTTCAACCCCCCACACACATGCAGGGTGTCTGGAAACCCATCAAATGCCCCGTGTTTTTGAGGGTTATTCGTTTCACACCGTGCTGAAAACGCACTTCCGATGAAACGAATATCGGCTGGATGGCACAGCTGGGTCAGGTGGCACGCCCTGCAAGCACGCGCAGCCCGCGCTCGCGGCTCGAAATTGAAGGGCGAGCCGATCCGCCCGCCGCAATGACCCCTTTGGAGAAATGCCAGGGTTATCTGATGTTGGGGTATTCGTCGCTGGCGCTTCAGCACGCCCTTCGAACTTGCAGGTGCGGCACCGATGCGCGTTCTTCAAGGGCGTGGCACCCAATTTGGCGTGCCACCCCGCCGAACGTTGCATGCTATTCCAGGTTTTCCTTGATAGTCGGACGTTGATTTCTTATTATTCACGAATTCGCCGAAAAAGCGTGATGTTTAAAGAACATGCGAATCGTCAAGCTTACCAATGCCGAGGCAAGGTTCACCACCCTCGATGGCGTGCGCCGCTTCTTCCTCGAGGAGATGCCTTCGCGCACGCCCCCAGGCAAGTTCCGAGTGACCCCTGGGCGCATCGCAAAAGACGGATTAGAACCAGGTGAACCAATCGTGTTTACGTTTCAAGCTCGGGTGGTGTTCACTGCGCGGGCGGCGAGCGGGCTTTTGTCCAACGACGACGAAGAAAGTGAGAAGTATCCGACCTGCTTCCTTGTCGACCTCTCCACGTTGTGCGAGGCAAATGAGGATTTTCATGACGTCGAGCGGCGCTATAACCAGGCGGCAAGTGCCAGCGTCATTCTTGTGGAAAGCCAAGGTTGGAACAGTTTACCCGATTCGGTTCATACCGATGCCATCTGGACGTGGCTGCGCAAGGGCGAGACGTTCACCTTGACAGAGGAGATCATCCATCCGGCTGGGCTTGTCGAAGGAGCCATCAGCGTGATTTCCGTCAACGCATATGAGCGCAATCTGGAAGCTCGTCGGCAGTGCATCGCGCATTATGGCGAGAGTTGTTCCATTTGCGGATTTAACTTCGGCACGGTGTACGGGGACATGGCAATGGGTTTCATCCACGTTCACCACCTCCGCTCATTGTCCGAGATCGGCCATGAGTATGTTGTGGATCCTGTCGAGGATTTGCGGCCAGTCTGCCCAAACTGCCATGCGGTCCTTCACCGTCGAATTCCACCATATGGGATCGGGGAAATACAGGCGCTTTTGGGTCAACGGCGTAGCCGGGGAATAAGTCGATGAAGTTGACCGCGCCGGCATCACGGCTTTTTGCAACATAAGGTCGTTGCAACCCGCCCCGCTCGCAGCGTCCCCTTTACTTGATCGAATTATGGAAGTGGGGCGAAGGCTGACTGCCTACATGGCCGGGTTCGGTCGTTTTGCCAGATGGCCCCAAGCTTGTTCAGCAGCTAAGCCGAACTCTGGAGCGTTCACGAAGGTCATAAGTCCGCGACGCGGCGAACGCAGTAGCTGTAGATCTTCAAGCGCGCCGAGCACGATGTAGGGATGGTAATCAGGCATTCCACAACCTTTGATAAACTCACGCACGCTAAACGACTCTTGACGCGTGGCAAGTTCTTTCAGGGCTACCACCACCTTAGCAAACTGGCCCTTCGCGATTCCATGGGTATATGTGTTGGTGCGGTCACGGCTTAAGCCCATCTTGCGTAACATTTCCCCCTCCACCCAGAAGCAAGGGAAGCCGTGGTCCGCAAGTACCACTTGCGAGTTCGGGGTTATGCTTGGGACCTGCATCTCTGCCGCGCCGAACGATTGCAGTTCCTCAAGAAGAGCGTGGGTCCGCTTAGCTAAAGATAGGAACCGTTCGGCAATTTCGTACTTTCCTTCCATCGCGTGCCTCTGCTGCGCCGCCAGAATCTCCTCCTCGATTTGCCGGAAAAGTTGCATTAGAGCCTGCGTTTCGTTTGAGAATTCGTTTTGCATATGAGTATCTTAACCGCGCCAATCTGATTGTCAATGGACAAATGAAATATAAATGAAAATAGAAATTTTGTTTGAATATACATGAATCAGAATTAGATTTGAATTTGAATCGTCTTGGTACCACGCACGGCCCGAGCTTTCTGACGGCGCCAATGCCCGAGAGAGGCCGGGCTTGCGGACCTCGTAGATTCTCAAGGGTCAGGACTGTTTGATTTGGATTGGGAGGGTCGAAGGAGTATCGGCAATGGGATGAAGTCGCGGGAAGTTCAGCATGCCCGGCCAATCTCCTTGGCGAGCCGGGAGCGTAAGCGACCGGAGTAAGCGCGATAGCGCTCGCCAACTTCTCTGGTCGCTTACGCTCCCGGCTCGCCAACTTGTCTGGTCGCTTACGCTTCCGGGCCGCCAACTTCTCCGGTCGCTTACGCTCCCGGCTCGCCAAATGGCATTTGTTCAAATACAACACCGCCATGCGCGCTTGGCTGCTCAGCAATACGACTTACGGCACTTGGTTGCCGGGCGATCCGCGCGGGTCGGTTACCTCCGTGCGCGATCGGCGTCCCGGCGATGCAAATGGTCCCTTTCGCTTCGAACATGACATGCCCGGCGAGCCGTGGGAGGACGAAATCATCGGCCTGCGCCGCAGCGCGCTTGAGCTGATGAAGTGCGCGCCAATCTACCTTGATCTTGAAAAAGCTGAAACGGTTCTGGCCCAATTTCAAGAAACTGCCGGGTTTCGTCATTGGAAGTTACGCGCCGTCGCCATCATGGCCAATCATTTCCATGCCGTTGTTTTGGTGGAGGGCGACCCCGAACCACGCAAAATCCTGGCCGATTTCAAAGCGTATGGCACGCGCGCTCTCAATCGCCGCTTTGGCCAGCCGCCTTCCGAAACCTGGTGGACCAACAACGGCTCCAAACGCAAATTACGCGACGAACGGGCGTTGGCCACCGCCATCAACTACGTTTTGTACAAGCAGCCCTATCCGCTCGTGGTCTGGTGCCCGGAGTTGGGACGCATCGTTTGACATTCGACGTTCTCCGGTCGCGTGTGTTCTCCGGTCGCTTACGCTCCCGGCTCGCCTATTCTCTTGAGGGGGCGAGCACAAGCCAATTCACGGCACCCAATCCATCTGCGGCGTCACGCTCAAACAAAACTCGGCCAAAAGCCGCGCGGCTCTTTCCAGATCGTCCAGGCTGACCACCTCCACCGGGCTGTGCATGTAGCGGTTGGGAATGCCGACCAGGCCCGCGGCGACGCCGTCGCGGGAAAGCTGAATGGCGTTGGCGTCGGTGCCGGTGGCGCGGGGCACGCCTTTTTGCTGCACGGGGATTTCCTGGCTCTTGGCCACGTCGCGGAGGCGGTCGAAGACGTGAGGGTTGATATTGGGGCCGCGAAACAGCGCCGGGCCGGCGCCGAGTTTGGTGTCGCCAAGCTGTTTCTTGTCGTTGCCGGGCGTGTCGGTGGCGTGACAGACGTCGACGGCAATGCCGATGGTGGGATGTATGCCATACGCGCTAGTGGTGGCGCCACGCAGGCCGATTTCTTCTTGCACCGTGGAGACGCAATAGACGGCGGCTTGCAATTGGCGGCCGTGCATCAAGCGAAGGGCTTCCATCACGGTCCAGACGCCGACCTTGTCGTCCATGCCTGGCGAAGCCATGAAATTGTTGCGCATCTCCCGGCTGCCCAGGGCGAACGTCACGGAGTCGCCCGCCGCCACCAGGTCCTCGGCTTCTTTCTTGTCCTTGACGCCAATGTCCACCCAGATGTCGGTGAACAGCGGGACTTTGTTGCGTTCCTCCGTGGTCAGCAAATGCGGAGCCCGGCGAGCGACGACGCCATTGATCGGTCCGCTCGCGGCCCACACGGTCAGGTTCTGGCCGAGAAGAATCTGCATGTCCCAGCCGCCGATGGGTTGAACATAGAGGAAGCCATTGTCGTCGACGTGCTGGACCATGAGGGCGATCTGATCGCAATGGCCGGCGAGCATGATGCGCGGCTGGCCGCCGGGATGCAGCACGGCAATGACGTTGCCGTGGCGGTCGGTGCGAACTTCATCGGCGTAAGGTTTAGCCCACGAGCGGACAACGTCTTGGATGGCGCGCTCGAAGCCCGAGGCGCTGGGGGTGTGGAGCAGATTTTTTAGGAAGGCGAGGGAGGCTTCTTGCATGGGGCTGGGTCCTTGGTGGTCTTTGGTAGGACGGCCTGGGAAGGCCGTCCTACGTTGGTAAAGTCTTTATCTTTGTATATTGCCGTCAACGTCACGACCCCGCCCAAAAACGACGCTGGCCCCGATGACCGTTAGGTCATCGGGGCCTTTAGTGAGAATTAGGAATTCTAAGCCGCAAGCGGCCTCATTTTCGAGAGTCCGTCTTGATGTCGCGAAGCACCACTGCGTCGACTCCAGGTATTCGGGTGACCGCACGGGCCAACTCCTGCAGGTCGGCCCAGCGGTAAACCACCCCCGAAAG
>DASRAT010000651.1:0-8216 GCA_035638015.1 Gemmataceae bacterium
TGATTGTGACGGCGGCGCAAGACAAAACCCAGGATCGCCATGCGAACCTGGGTTTTGTTATATGTTATTCAAGCCACCTTACCGCGCGACTAACGCCGTGTCGGGGCCATCGGCACCATGCCGGGTGTCGTCGGCAAGCTCACCTGTGGCTGGCCCAGGCCATTCGAGGGCGTGAAAGCCGGGGTGATGGTCACCATGCTGCCCGAACTGGTGGAGAAGGCCGACACCGGTGTCAGGCCACTGCCGCCAGCGCTTGGCATCGGCAGCGGCTGTTTCATCTCTTCCGGCAGGCGATTCTTATTGTCCATCATCAGAGCCGGCAGGCTTGGCCCATTGGCGCCCTCGCAGGGCAACGGCGTCGGGCAGCAGCTTTCGGGCGGCGGTGCGTAGACGGCGTGTTCGCGGCACACGATGGCCGCCGCACGTTCGCGTTCGTGATCGACTGCTCGCACTTGCACGCACTGCGGCAAAGCGCCTTCTGCGATCTGGATGCCGTTGTGCTTGAGCAGCGTGCCCTTGGTGAACTGGAACAACGCCAGGTCGATGTTGTAGCTGGCAATCGCCTGGTATTCCTGCGACAAGGCGTCGGCCCACTGCTGCTGGGCGGTAAGGAGGAAATCGACCGTGATCTTGCCCGCCACGAATTCCTTGAAGCGGGCCTCGACTTGCTCGGCCGCCGCTTCGCGCTGGTCCCGGCGAATTTTGATGTTTTGATACTCCGAGATCACCAGGCGATACGCCACGGCCAGGTTGTTCTGGGCCCGGACTTCCTGATCTCTGAGCACCAGATAAGCCTGGGCCAGCTTCAAGTTGGCTTGCCGCAGGGCCGCGTTCTGGGCCCGGTAGCCCAGCGGTATGCTGCCGACCAATCCGATGTTGTAATCGGCGAAATGCATGCCAGCCAGGTCGTGGAAGGCGTTGTCGGTTTGGCCGTTGGCGAAGGTGCCGTCGCCATCGAGTCGCGTGCCGAAGCCGTGGACGGTGTAACCCGCTTCCAAGTTCAGCGACGGCAACAGAGCATTTCTGGCCACGATTAATTCCGATTGCCGGCGGGTGATGTCGGCTCTGGCGATGGCCAGTTCGGGCCGTAAGTTCATGGCTTCCTGATACGAAATGTTCCAGACCTCGCGGCGAGCGTCTTCGCTGTCGGGCATGTACTGGGCCACGGTTGGCGTGTCCACCGGAATGAGCCGTGTATCGTCTTCCAACGACAAACCGATCAAGAGGCGGAGTTCGCGTTCCTGTTCCAAGACCTTGCCCAGGGCGGCAAGACGTTTGGCCCGGAAGTCGTCGTATTGAACCTTGGTGTTGGCAAACTCGGTGATCGGCTTGGCGCCGGCTTCATACTTGGCCTTGCTGATTTTCCAGGTGGTGTAGGCCTGTTGCATGGCTTTTTCGGTGCTGTAGAGGTTGACGTACAACGCATACAGCTGGAAGTACGACGCCTCCACGTTGAGCACGGCGTAATTGACGAGCCGCTCGAACTCCATCCGCGACTGATCGTAATTGATGCGGGCAATGACAATCGGCGGCGCGCTCGCGGACGGGCTGCCGGGATACTGCTGGGCCGGCGACAGCGGATGTTGCTGCAGCATCGAGTTGATATAGGGACCGAAACCCTTGAGCAACGGTTGCGTGTACGTAAAGCCAACGCTGGGGGTATACGACGGGTTGATCGATCCGCTGAAGAAGTTGCTCTGCTTGAAGTTATTATAAATGTTGGTGCCAGGGTTCGAACCGCCGTTGGTGGCCTGACCCAAAAACATGCCGACGGAGCCGCCGGACGGCAGGCCTTTGTCCGCACTGATGCCGCCGGTCGTAAATTGGCCGCTGCTGAACGCATTCGGCCCCAGTGTGTTTTGGTCCTTGGTGTTGAAACCCAGGATGCTGCGCAGCACGACATCGTAGCGGGCCAGGGAGGATTCGATGTCGGCGCCGTTGATGGACGGCCGCAAGGCGAAGACGCGCAACGAATCGATGCCGCCGAAGGCCGTGCCGCTGGTGCCGTCAAAGAACGACAAATCTTCGGTGGTGTTGAACAGGTTATTCAGGGCCAGATTGCCGCTAAAAAACTGTCGAGCGCTAATGGTACCCGTAGTCCCTTTTTCCAGGCACAGGGCGATACATTCCGACAGGGTGATGTACCTTGGTGGGCGGTCCACGTCGTCTACGGTCATGGGTGGCTTCAAATCGGGAATCGTACTTTTGCGTGCAGCATCAGGATCCGAAACCAGACTGGCAGGAACGCCGGCTCGCTCGTAGAACCCATCAAGATCGCGCAAGCACACTGGCTGGGAGCAACCTGGCAGCGCCGCCGCACTGAGGAAGAGCGCCACGATCCACAACTTCCAGTTCCTCATGATTTACCCCGTGGTACGAACCTGTTGCCGGACTGCCTCCCGGTGCGCAGCCTAATATGGGATGCAGAGTTTATCGGCAGGCGCAGGATGTTGAATCAGGAAATCTTTGACGGTGGTAGCGGTGGTAACGGATTTGACGAGCGACTAACCATGAAGCCGTAGGGAACGCAAGGAAGAGAGCGAAGAAAAGCTGTGGAAAAGACGAGAGATAGCTGCTTTGCGCAATGGTGGGGCAGGTTTCCCAACCTGCCAGTGAACGAACGGCAGGTTGGGAAACCTGCCCCACGACGCATTACGGACTCACATCCCAAACGAGAATCGACGAGTCCAGGCTCGAGGTCGCCAAGCGCTTGCCGTCAGGTGAAAAAGCGGCTGACAGGATCAGCGATGAATGGCCGCTGTAGGTGCGTAGCAGCTTCCCCGTGTCCATGTCCCATAATTGCAACGCTTGCCCCGTCGTGGCCAGCGTTTTGCCGTCGGGCGACAGCGCCATGCCCACGCCTTTGCCGGCCATGTTCGCCAAAATCGGCAGTTCCTTGCCCGTGGCAATGTCCCAGCGGCGAATGGCGCAATCCTTGTCGGCGGCCATCAGCGTCTCGCCATCGGGAGAGAAGGCAAGCCAGTCAAGCGTGGTAGTTTTGACAGGCCAGCGGTGAATTTGCTTGAAGGTGGCGACGCTCCAAAGCTGGAAAGTGCGCTCATCTACACCTGAACTCGTGGCGAGCATTTTGCCGTCGGGTGAAAAGGCGACGAACCGGAATCCCTTGGCATCACTGGGGGCTGAGCGCAGTTCTTTGCCGGTGGATGCATCCCATAGACGCAGGGCATCTGGACCTACCGTGGCCAATGTTTTGCCATCGGGCGAAATAGTAACGGAAGGTACATATTGCTTTGTCGTCCAGCTCAGGCGTTGCTTGCCGCTGGCAGTATCCCACAATCGCACCGTGTTGTCGAAGCCCGCGGAGGCTAGTGTTTTGCCATCCGCGGATAGGTTGACGGCTTTGACCTGGCGGGTGTGGCCCTCGAATAGTTGCAGCACTTTGCCCGTGGCGGCGTCCCAAAGGCGGACATTGCCGTCCACGCCGCCGGCGGCTACGGTTTTGCCGTTTGGAGCAAAGGCCAACGTGCGAACGCCTTCTTGTTGCACGCTTGGATTGCCGTTTTGGCGGCCCCTTGGCACAGCCCAAAAGCTCAGCCGGCTTCCATCGCCTCCCGCCACCAGTGTCTTGCCATCCGGCGAAAATGCCAGCTGGCCGATCCTTTCACCAGTTCCGACAAATAACTGCAATACATCACCCGATGCCGCGTCCCAAAGCATCACAATGCCGGGCCGGCTTCCTGAGGCCACGGTCTTGCCGTCCGGGGAAAAGGCGACGGGCATGGACCGATGTTCGTATTCAGGGTCGTCGTAAATAGCAAGGTGGCCACGAAAAACCAGCCGCTCTCTGCCCGTGTTCGCTTCCAGAATCCGCACGACGCCGTCCGAACAGCCGACGGCGACCATCCGCCCATCGGGAGAAAAGGCAACGGACACGACAGCCACGGACGGGGGTTGGTAGACTTGCAATAACTTGCCCGTGCGGACATTCCAGACTCGCAAGGTTTTGTCGGTGGTGGCCAGCAATTTGCCGTCGGGAGAAAACCTTATCACCACGCGGGTGTTCATTAGGGAATGGCCACCCAGGGTGACCAAGCGTCTGTTGGTCGCCAGCTCGATGAGCCGGACGGTGCCATCCCTGGCTACCCGAGTCAATAGGGTGCCGTCCGGAGAAAACACACCGGGGTCACCGGGGTCGACGCCGTCCTTAACCTTGCCCTTTTTCTTGACTTCGTCAAAGATCCAGAGCAGTTCCCCGCTAGCCACATTCCACAGCCGGGCCGGTTCGCGGCCGGCGACCGAAACCAATCCCCTGCCGTCCTTCGAAAAGGCGATGGCGCTAACCGAACGGACGTTATCTTTCAATTCAGCCAACATCTTGCCTGTGGCGAAATCCCAAAGCCTTATCACGTCATCATTTGTGGTCGCCACGGTCTTGCCATCCGGCGACAGGGCAAAGCCGCGGACGTAATTGTCTTTCCAAACCCGCGGGGTGCCTAACCGCGCGATGGCCCCTGGCGGCAGCAGGTCGCCGAGCAAATCGAAACGCGGTTTGCCTTGAAAGGGGGGCTGAGCTGAGGCAATTTGGCTTTTCGGTCGCGGTGAAACGTTGGCCTCATTGTTTGCAAAGACGGCGCCACCGCAAGTTACGGCCACCCATGCCATTGCGACCGCGATTCCTCGCAGATACAAACAGTGGTTGGCGGCAAACGAAAACCAACCACGGATAGCACGGATATCCCGGATGGCCATTGGTGAAATCTGCATTTTTTTGAATCCGTGTTATCAGTGTTATCCGTGGTCAAATTTACGCTCGCCGTTTATTTCCGCGTCATGTGCAGTTCCATCCACAGCTGTTCCTTGTCGTTCACCATGTTCCACTGGCGATGCCAGACCTTTTTGCCGTCGTCCTCGAACACCGTAATGGTGCGGCTGGTGCGGGCGCTCTTGTCCAGTTTGGCGACGCCGGTGGCAAGCTCGATCTGCTTGCCGTCGAACTTCTGTTTGCTCTGCCGGATCGACATTTTGGTTTGCCGCGAATCGAGCCAGTTGCTGATGAACAGGCCGGTGTCTTCCTGGTAACCGAGGATGCCCAAACCGGTGATCTTGGCATCGCCCTCGCCGAAGGAGAACTCGGAAAACAGGAAATTGTTGTAGCTCATGAACTGCTTGCAGGTGCCGTTCATCTTTTTCGGAGCATCGGGGGTTGTGCCGTAAAAGACCCGGACGACATTGTAATCGCCGACGAGCTTGGCCATGAACTCCTTGGCGGTCATGTCCTTGCCGCCCTGCGGGGCGGGAGTTGCCTTGGTGTCCTGAGCAGGCGACTCGGCAACGGCGAGCAGTCCGGCGGCCACCAGGGCGACGCAGAGCAGGCTTCGATAGGCTTTCATTGCTGGGTTCCTTTTTAAAAGGATTGGAAGGTCGAGTGTGAATGTCACGCAATGATGGTAACAGGGGTTGGGGCGTGGTCAAGCGGCTTTTGTTGGCGAGCCGGGAGCGTAAACGACCGCAGAAAGCGACGGCGCGACACTCAAGGCGCAATCTGCCAGATCAGAATGGTAGTATCACCGCTTGAGGATGCCAGGCGTTTACCATCGGGCGAGAAGGCGACGGAAAAAGCAAAACTCCGGTGCCCTTGAAACGTTTGCAGCTCTTTTCCCGTCGCAGCGCTCCATAACCGCACGACGTTGTCCGCGCCGGCCGAGGCCACGGTTTTGCCGTCAGGGGCGAAAGCGACTCCTAACACGTTGCCTTGGTTACCATCCCAACTGAGGCGCTCCTGGCCTGAGGCGACATCCCATAATGTAACCAACTTTGTTCGGCTTCCAGTTACCGCAGTCTTGCCGTCCGGGGAAATCTTTACCGACTCAATCGAGTTTTGTATTCCGTTAAACGTGCGAACTTCCTTCCCCGTGGCAATATCCCAAAGTTGTAGCGTGTCGTTGAATCCTCCCGCACCTGTAACGCAAATCAGGAACTTGCCGTCAGGAGAAAAATCCAAGGCACGAACACTTTTTGCGTCGAAATGCCGTAATTCCTTGCTTGAGGCAGCATCCCATAGGCGCATACCATCCAATCCACCGGACGCCACGGTCTTGCCGTCAGGCGAGAAAGTCACTGCGTTCACCCATTTGTTGTGCCCCTCAAACATTAAACGCTCCTTGCCGGTACCCGTATCCCAAAGGCGCACGGTGTTGTCCCAGGCGGCGGAAGCAAGCGACTTCCCATCGGGGGAAAATGCGACGCAATGGAGCTGGCCAGTATGTCCTTCCAACACATTGAGCGCTTTTCCGGTCGTCGCATCCCAGATCCGCACCGATCTATCGTCCGCACCGGAAGCCACAGTTTTGCCGTCCGGCGCAAACGCCACCGCGCGGATCCAGTCCGCATGTTTAGTGAATTTCAGTAGCTCCTTGCTTTTTTCTAGATCCCAAACGGTTAGTTGCCTGCCATCGCCTCCCGTGGAAATCAGCTTCTTGCCATCGGGCGAATAGGCGAGCGCCACTCCAAAATTGCCATCGATAGCTTGCAACTGTTTGCCTGAAGCCACTTCCCAAAGGCGCAGCGTTCTGCCGCCTGAGGCTAGGGTTTTGCCGTCCGGTGCAAACGCCAAAGCCACACCTTTGATAAATTCGGTCCGCCTGGAACTGCCAAACTGGGGCTGCTGGTCCAGCAGTACGAACTTCTCCTTGCCGGTCGCGACATCCAGAAGCCTTACCGCATAGTCGGAGCCGCCCGCCGCCAATGATTTTCCGTCGAGAGAAAACTTGATATTTTGGACGGCCTTGGATTCTATTTGGCCAAATCGCAACATTGTCCCGGTTTGAACATCCCAAATACGGATGGTGTTGTCCGCGCTGGCCAACAGTTTTCCGTCAGGCGAAAACGCCAAGGACACGATGTGATATGGAGCATTAGCCTTGAAGGTCAAGCGTGGTTTGCCACTCGCTGCCTCGGCCAAAATGACCGTACCGTCCGCGACGGCAAATGCCAAAGCCCTGCCATCCGGCGAATAAACCACCGTGTTGACAACGTCTTTATTTCCGTCGATCACACATTTCTGTATTCCGCTTGCCACATCCCAAACCCGCACTGATCTGTCCTTGCCCGCCGAAGCAACCGTTTTGTTGTCCGGCGAATATGCAAGTGACAGGATGTCGTCGTGATGCTTGGCTTCGGTTTGTGACAGGGCTTGGCCGGTATTGGCGTCCCAAAAGTGAATTGTTTTGTCGGTTGCACCGGCGGCTGCGAGCGTCTTGCCGTCCGGCGATAAGGCAAAAGCGGTGATGCCAAATTCATGCCAAAGTCGGGTCGTGCCCATTCGAGCAACGGCGCCGTCCGGCAGCGGATCGCCATAAAAATCGACTCGCAGTTTACCTTTGCCCGGTGGTAGCTTGGCTTGCGCCGACTGCTGCTGGGTTCGCGGCGCAGCGCTGGAATCTTGCACCGCAAGCCCACCGCCGCAATAAACGAGGGTGAAGCATGTCAATGCAACACAAAGAAGCCAACGCATATCTCGGGACAACATGGCCAAACTCCTGGATGGGTAGCCAATGGTCAAGGCGGAAGCGAGCGGCAGGCTTATCAATCCGCAGGCAGCCGCCGATTCTACGACTTTGCCCTTGCCGCCGATAGCAAAAACTAATTCCTGGCGTAAAGTGTTACAATTTCGTTGGTTGCAATTTCCGCCGGCGTTAGCGCTGAGCCAAGACAGCCATCCAAGGCCCTCGTGAAAACCTGGCGGTCTTGGCGGCCTTGGCGGTCTTGCTCGGTTTCCCCCTGCCCCCGCCGCCTCAACCCGCTACCCTATCCTCATCCATACAAACCCGTCCCGTCATTGATTTGGAGGACACCATGTCGCGTCATAACCCGGTCGCTTCCGCGACTTGGCTCGCCTTTGTTGCCGTCCTTTTTGCCGTTGTCCCGGCCAGCGTTCGCCCGGACTCCGCCCTGGCGCCGCAAGAGGGCAAGGATTGGGGGCCGCGTGTCGCCGCGGTCAAGAAGCAGATCGACGCCGAATACGCCAGCCTGGAAGCGCTTTACAAGCAATTTCACTCCAACCCCGAGTTGTCATTTCAGGAGAAAAACTCGTCCGCCCGTGTGGCCAAGGAGTTGAAGGCTCTCGGTTTTGAGGTGACCACAGATGTCGGCGGCCACGGCGTCGTCGGCGTTCTCAAGAATGGCGATGGGCCGACTGTGCTAGTGCGGGCCGACATGGACGCTCTGCCGGTCACCGAGACGACCGGGTTGCCTTA
>DASRAT010000652.1:0-3710 GCA_035638015.1 Gemmataceae bacterium
GTCGGCTTCGGGCAGGAGCAAAGCCACTTCCTCAGCCCTGTTGCCCAAGCAGGCGAAACTGACCTTCGAGAGTAGGGCTACTGACGACATGGTAGGTGATGTCAATGTGGGATACAGGCTAATGCTGGATTCGATTAGCGGCTCAAAACGGGGCACCCGATCTGCCATGATCCACCTTGACCTGAATCGCTGAGAGTCGTTCGCGGAAATGCAAATGGCCAAGAGAGCGGGAGTCAAAAGAACTCAACCCCCTGCCCTAGCTGCTTGGCCGAATTGGAACACGCGGGAGAGGGAGCGTCAACGAAAAATCGGCAAGGCGATGGCGTCTTGCTGGCAACACAGCCTTCTAGCTCAGGGTATTCGCCACGATTGAATTTATCCTGAAAAGCCACGACGGCAGTGGGCAGGAATTGTTCGTCTTGTTGTCAATTGGCGTAGGCAATTCGCAGGGTATTTCCTGTAATACCGTCTACGCTTATAACGCCCGGCAGTTGGAAAAGCACGTATTTCACGATTGGATTCGAAATGCGCACCGTGTTCCTTGCCCTTTGGATATGCAGGGATTGCAGAGTTTGGGCCACTTCGTCAGGGGTGTTGCCAAAAGACTACGTGCGGACCTTGAAACGCCGGCACGGGAAACGATGAGCATTGCTCTGGTGGCGGCCGTTGCAATTGGCCAGCGGAGTGGGGATGCTCCGCTGGCCTTTTTGTTGGCGGTCGTGAAGAGCGGTGTTATGACTCATCCGGCTCACAACCCGCTGGAGGAGCGCTCATTTTGCATTCTTCACCATGTCAACAAGCTCGTCGATCAATGGCTCTTGCCCAGCTTTGATTTTCCGTCTCGCCGCAACCACGTCGAAGAATTCTGCTCGGTCGATCTCAGGAAACTCCATCTGTCGTCCTGATTTTGGCGGCCATTCCATCGTGAAGGTGTTGCTGACGATTGCGCTCGGATCGCAGTCGCCCTTACCCATCACCATTCCTCTTTTGTTCCCAACCTCGATAAGATATACGCCACGCCCAATTCCCTTCCAAGCAAGGTGCCGCCATGCAACCCGAGGCCGTGTATTGGATTGGCGCGTTGTCAATGTCGGCCATCCTCGTTTTGTTAGCGCCTGCCGCCGGTGCGGGTCGTGACGACCAGCCCCCCGCCAAAGCCGCTCCACCCAAACCACTGCCGGAAAAGCTCGTCGCCGCGTGGAAGGAGGCCGGGGCCATTGTGGGCTGGGTTCGAGTGAATAACGACCGCTACCTTGATTTTGTTGCAGAAAGTGAAGGCACGCCCGGCGATTTGCCGGCGTTTCGGTTCGTCACGTGGCAGGAGGGACGCCTGCCCAAGCTGCCTGTTCCGGCATCGGCATTCGGGCTGGACCTCAGCCAAACCAACGGCGCATTGCGGGATATCGGGCTCAAAGATTTGGCCGGGTTACAGAATTTGCAAACGTTGCAGATTGGCGGCGCCCAGGTCACCGACGACGGCCTTAAGGAACTAGCCACGTTGAAAAACTTGCAAGCCCTGGATCTTCGCTGGACGCCAGTGACTGGCGCCGGGCTGAAGGAGTTGACCGAGCTACAGAGTTTGCAAGTGCTCAACCTTGACGCCACCCCGGTGACAGCCGACGGGTTGAAGGCGTTGGCCGGCCTGAAGAGCTTGCACACGCTGCACCTTGGACAAACGAAGGTGCTGGACGCGGGGATGAAAGACCTAGCGGTGCTAAAAGGCTTGCGCGTCCTGAATCTTTACGACACCAAGGTCACGGATGCGGGCATGAAGCAACTGGCCGGTTTGACGAAGTTGCACGCGCTGATCTTGAGCGGTACCCGTGTCACTGATGCGGGGCTGAAGGAACTGGCCGTTATGCGGGGCTTGCAAACCTTGCGACTTAACAGGACCGAGGTCACGGACCTGGGGTTGAAGGAACTGGCCGGGCTAAATGGCTTGCAAACGCTGGAACTGGGCGGCACTCATGTGACGGACGCTGGGCTAACGGAGCTGGCCGGTCTCCACAACTTGCAAACATTGGAACTCGGAGGCACCACGGTGACTGGCGCGGGGTTCAAGGAATTGGTCGGGTTGAAGAGCTTGCAAACGCTTAGGCTCGGGGGCGCCCCGGTGACTGATAAGGGGCTGCAATGGCTGGCCGCATTGGAGGGCTTGCAAACGTTGAACCTTGAGGGCACAAAGGTCAAGGGCGCGGGACTGAAGGAACTCGCCGGCCTGAAGAACTTGCAAACGCTGAGCCTTCGCGGCGCCCAAGTGACAGAGGCGGGGTTGCAAGAATTGTCGGTACTGACCAACTTGCAAACGCTGGAGCTTTGGCAAACCCCGGTGACGGACGCGGGACTGAAGGGGGTGGCCGCGCTGAAAAGTTTGCGGGTCTTGTACCTTGCCGACACCAAAGTGACGGACGTGGGGCTGAAAGAGCTGGCCGGGATGCACGGTTTACAAACCCTGTGGTTGGCTGGCACCGGGGTGACGGACGCGGGAATGAAGGAGTTGGCCGCGCTAAACACCTTGCAAACGCTGTTCCTTGGCAGCACGCAGGTGACGGACGCGGGGATGAAAGACCTGGCCGGGCTAAAGAGCTTGCACACACTGCAACTCAGCGACAACCAGGTGACGGACGCAGGACTGAAGGAACTGACCGGACTCACGGGCCTGCGTCACTTGTACCTTTTCCGCACCAAGGTGGCGGACGCGGGGCTCAAGGCACTGGCAGGGATGAAAAGCTTGCAAGGGCTGCACCTTGGCGACACTCAGGTGACGGATGCCGGACTGAAGGAGTTGGTCGAGCTGAAAAACTTGCAAGTGTTGGATCTTCAAAGAACCACAGTGACCGACGCCTGCGTAAGCGCGCTCGCCGAGCTGACGGGTTTGCGACGCCTGGAGCTTGGCGGCACCAAAATGACGGTAACGGGGCGAAAGGCATTGCGCTTGGCACTGCCGGGGTGTAGCATTCGCTAGCTCAACAAAAAAAGGTCAACATGTCCAAGATTCCTCGCTTCTCGCTGTTTCTGATCCTCTCTGCCCCGTTGCTCGCCTGCCTGGCGGGACAGCAAGGCGCCGCACAAAAGAAATTCGCCGGCGACCCAGTTGCGAAGGTAGCGGTCGATGTCATGGGCGACCCGCTGCCGCCGGGTGCCGTCGCCCGCTGCGGTACGGTTCGGTTTCGACAAAACGGCGGCGTTTGCCAGGCCGTGCTGTCCAGCGATGGCAAAACGCTGGTTACGGTAGGCGGCGATGACCTTGTCTATCTCTGGGAGTTTCCCTCGGGAAAGCTCTTGCGCAAGCTGGAAGGGCATCGACACCCCATTGCCAACGTGGTGATTTCCCCTGACGGCAAAAAACTCTTCGCGAGCGATCTAAAGCAAATGATCTTGGCGTGGGATCTCGCCACCGCACAACTCATTGCATCCTACGAGGGTGACAAAGGCGGAGGAGGCGTTAGTCCCTGTCTGGTCATATCCCCAGACGGTAAGATCCTTGCCGATGTAACGTCCAAGGGCAAGGTGCGCATTCGCAATGTCGAAACGGGCAAGGACGAGCACGTGCTTCCTTCGGGGGGTGGAGTCCGCAGCCTGGCGTTTGCGCCAGATGGCCGCAGTCTGGCGGTTGCGGCCTATGGCGCCGGCATTGAGATGTGGGACACCACCACCGGAAAAATTCGGGACACGTTCAAAAAAACGCGCATCCCGGCATCGGCGGTCGT
>DASRAT010000653.1:0-10064 GCA_035638015.1 Gemmataceae bacterium
TGGAATCTTTCGGGTTAAACGTCAAGGTGGTCAGATCGAGCTGACCTTTTTTGTCCACACCGTTGTGGCAGCTCGCGCAGTAGTCGCTGACAAAGGCTTTGTCGGGCGCGGGCTGCGCGGCCGCAGTGGCTGGTCCAGCCAGAATTTGGGCCAGCACTGCCAATCCGAGAAGGCGAAGGCTTGACGGACGCCGTACATGTGCATGCAATCGGTTGCGCATGATGGATATTCGCTTCTGGCTAAGAGTCGGGCCGTCAGGGCATCACTTTGCTTTTGGTGATGCCGTAACGCCGCTATAAGGATACTCCGTTACAGTTGACCACGCCAGCTCCTGTAAGGAGCGATTGAACGCGTCGTCCCAGTTGGCCTTCTTGGCGTTTTTCAGGAGCGTGGGCATCGCCAAACCCACGGGGCTTTGGCCGTAAATAACGGCAAAGTGCAAGTAGGTATTGACCGCTTCCAGCGGGGCCGTGGGATGGTGCATCGTATCCTTGAAGAGATCATCTTGTTTGGTCAGGGGAGGGAATTCCTTCTTGAATATCTTGGACCGCATTGTGACGCTCGCCTGGGCGCTGGGCACCAGCAACAAGACCTTCTTGCCTTTGCCATACTTCTTGTTGATGTCGTCGGCCTGGGCCTCTGCCGCCTTGATGTTACGCGCGAACATTTTCTTCAAGTCTTCCGGAGTCCTGTTCCGGTCCACTTTGTCAAACACTCCTTTGGGAAAGTCCTGGTTATCGATGTCCCCTCCGCCCCAGGAAATTTGCACGGTGAAACGCATATTGGGGTTGTGCTCCAGTCCAAGCTTGACAAAGTTCTCGATGCCCTGGTCAGGGAACTGGATCGGGGACATGGTGAATACATCGACCTCCCCTTTTTTGAGCGCCTGTTTCGCCTGATTTTTGGCATCGGGCATGTCCCAGTGCTGCAGCGTCTTGGAGGCGCCGATTTGCTGCGTGCCCACAATTTTGTGGTCCTTGATGCCTGCCGCCTTGGCCAGCTCCGTGAGCGGCGTCGGAATGTACCAATGCAAGCTGTGCCCGCAAACAAAGACGCGCAGGCCTTTGGGGGCACCGGCCGTGTCTTGTTTGGGTGCCGGGCCTTTGTCTTGGGTGACGGCCAAAGCCGGCATGGCAGTTGCCAGAACGAGTAAGGCCACCAAGAGGGTGTGTTTCGTCAGCGTTTTCATGATCCACCTCCAAGTCGCTCAAAAAGAGGGCCTAAAACTATGTCGCGGCAAGTTGCTAAAGTGTCGAAGATTACGGCACGTTGGCAACGGGCATCGTTCAAGTGCGGGTAACAATTTTCGAGTTTGTAGTGACCCGATTTATCGGGTCTTCATGGCCCGATAAATCGGGCCACTACAAACAAATGATCGGGCGGCGCCGACCACGCCTTATTTCCCTTCGGCTATCACAGAGGGTTGACAACCTGCCGGGCTGTCAGCGCGCGCTGCCAAGGCAAGTGGCAGCCGTCCCAGCAATTCCAATAAGATCGCTACTTCCTCAGGCTGGTAAACCGAGACCATTTGAGCCAGGAACGGCTCGCGTGCGGAATCAAGCCGTTCGCACACCCGGCGGCCCTTTTTCGTCAGGCTGACGCTTCGCGCTCTGCCGTCAACAGGGTGTGGCTTTCGCGACACAAAGCCCCGACCTTCCAGGAGCAGAAGCATGGCCCGCACCGTATTAGGGTCCGACGAAGCCCGTTTCACCAGTTGCTGCTGCGTGACGGCGCCTTCGTCGGCCAGAATCTGCAACAGGACAAGCTGATCGGCCGTAACGCCAAACCTGGCGAAATAGGTGTCGGCCTTGCGGTGCATGGTCAGATAGGCGCTGCGCAGGGCCATCGCCAGAGAATGTGCCTCGGCTGTCATCGAATGCCTCTGTTTATTGGTTATACGTATTAAATTTCCATAATATACTCCCTGACGCGGCCGCGTCCAGAAGATTGTTCCCTGAAATCTATCCCAGCCATTCGGACACTCGAGTCCATCAAGGTTTGTTGTCGGGGCAGATCCAAGCATCGTCGAAAGTGTCCGCGAGCTACTACAAGGGGCGACATAGTAATGCGCGTGCTTATTGCTGGCGGCGGAATCGGCGGACTGGTCGCGGGCATGTGCCTGCACCGCGCTGGCATCGACGCCACCATTTTTGAATCCGCTCAGGAGATTCGGCCCCTGGGCGTCGGCATTAATTTGCTGCCACACGCCGTCCGTGTTTTGATCGACCTGGGCCTACAATCCCAGTTGGAAGAGACTGCCATTCCCACGGCCGAGTTGAGCTATTACTCCAAATTCGGCCGGCTCATCTGGCGGGAGCCGCGCGGCCTGGATGCGGGGTATCGCTGGCCGCAGTACTCCATTCACCGTGGCCGGTTGCAAATGATTCTGCTGGAGACCGCCAGACAGCGGCTAGGCGCTGCCCATGTTCGTACCGGTTGCCACCTGTCCGCTTATGAGGACGGCGACCAGGTGAACGCCACTTTCATCAACCGCCGCACCGGCGCGGTTGTCGCCAGGGAGACAGGCGACTGTCTGGTTGGCGCTGACGGTATCCATTCTGAGCTGCGCCGCCAGTTTTATCCAAACGAAGGACCGCCGCGCTATTCCGGTTTGATGCTTTGGCGCGGCGTGACCGAAGCCGAGCCGTTCTTGACTGGCCGGTCGATGATCATGGCCGGGCACGCCGAGCAGAAGTTTGTCGCCTACCCCATTTGCTCCCAGACCGCCGGGCGCGGCCGCTCGCTGATCAACTGGGTGGCAGAAAGAAAAGTCCAAGGGGCGGAATTGACGAGCCGCGACTGGAACCGCCGCGTGGAGAAAAGCACCTTCGCTCCGGCGTTCGAGTCCTGGCGTTTCGATTGGCTGGACGTTCCGGCAATCATTGACGGCGCTGCGGAGGTGTTTGAGTTCCCGATGTCGGACCGCGATCCGCTGCCGCGCTGGAGCTTCGGACAGGTCACCCTGCTGGGCGACGCGGCCCATGCAATGTACCCGATTGGATCGAATGGCGCTTCTCAGGCGATTCTGGACGCGGAAGCACTGGCCAGCGCTCTAGTGGAAAACGTCTCCGTGCCCGACGCCTTACAGAAATATGAGCAAGCGCGACTCGGCCCGACAACGGCGGTAGTGAAAAGCAATCGCCAGCTAGGGCCGGAGATTGTGATGTGCATTGTCGACGAGCGGGCGCCTCAGGGTTTTGAGCGGCTGGAGGATGTGATTTCACAGCAAGAATTGGAAGAAATTGCTCAACGTTACAAGGTGATCGCCGGGTTCGACAAGGAGCGTCTGAAAGCCTTCCATCGAAGTTGACAAGTCGCTTACCCATCTTGACGCACAGGCAATGTCGATTGAGCAGAAAGCGGGCCTAAAGCAACGGTTGGATGATCGCCCGAACCGCGCTCACTCGCCAATGGCAGAAATGCAATCGCTGCCATCGCCACGAGCGATCCCAATCCCATGATCGCGGAGACACTGGAAAGCGACTGATCGGCCGAGAATAAGAGGCCGGCAATAATGGGACCCAGGGCCGCGCCGCCGCGCCCAACTCCGATGACGAAACCGGTGCCCCCGGCGCGCACTTCCGCGGGAAAATACTGCACAATCGTGGCATACAAGCCGACAATGGCCGCGTTCGTGCAAAAACCCGCAAGGGCTGCAACCAGAGCTAGCTGGTCAAGGTCAGCTTTGCACTGGCCAAAAAGTGTTACCAGCGCGGTGCTGAGCAGCAGTGCGGCGATGACTAGCGAACGCAGGCCACAAAAATGAGTAAGCAGTCCCAGGATCACAGCGCCGGCGGCCCCGCCGACATTCGCCCAAACCAGCACGCCCCCCGCGCTTGCCGCATGGAAGCCCATGTCTACCACGATCTTGGGAATCCACTTCAAAGTGAAATAAAACGTGATGATGTGTGCGAAAAAGGCGAGCGTGAGCAGGAGCGTCGTGCTACATAATTCTGGCGAAAACAGTCGCGCGGCGCTGGCACGAGATTTGGCAGCGGCGGGCAGAGCGATAACCGTCCCGTGTCCCATGCGTCGCAACGTGGCATTGATCCGCTCCAGAGCGCCGGGCGGGTGGCGCTGTGCCAAATATTCGATGGATTCGGGTAGCAAGAACCACACCAGGGGCAGGCAGATTGCCGTCGCTGTGCCCCCGACCGCAAAAACGCTGCGCCAGTCATGGTGGACAAGCAATTCGGAAGCGACCGAGCCGCCGACAATCACGCCAATGGGATAGCCCGCCGCCACTAGCGTAACAACCAGACTGCGGCGCCGAGCATTGGAGTATTCGGCGACCATCGGGCTCACGCACGCCAGCATGCCGCCGATTCCCACACCGGTAAGAAACCGATAAGCCGCCAGCACTTCCACGCCGCTGGGCGTGGTCGCCAGAAACATGCCCAACGTCATTACCAAGAGGCAGCCGAGGATTGTCGGTCGTCTGCCGATCCGATCCGCAAGGCTACCGATTACTACCGAACCGACTGACATGCCGAGTAGTTCCATGGACAGGACGATGCCCAGCGCGGCGCGGTCAATGTTCCATTCCGCCGCAATGCCCGGCGACGCGAAGCTAATCGCCAGCACATCGAAGCCGTCGAGGGCGATCAAGGCAATGCAAATCACCACCGCCGCTATCTGCATTCGGCCCATGGGAGAATGGGCTAACAGTTCGCGGGGGTCGTTACTCATCAGTCACCCCCTGTGCTATCACTTCAGGTTCTTGGCCTTGACGGTCCACTTTTTGTCCGCGGCCAGCCCGGGCGGGTTGCCCACGAACAATTTGGCCGCTTCCTTGTCTCCCTTGAGTTGCCATTTCAGCCATGCCACGCCAACGGTCCCATACACTCCGCCATTGGCTTGCCCATAGGTTCCGCCGTGCCCCACATCGATGCTGGCATAAAAGACCGGCAGGCTCTTGATCGCAGCGAAGTCGGCTTCCGCGTTCGGAGTCGCGATGTCGTTGGGCCCGCCGTTAAAGTACGCGAGCGATTGCACCTTCAGCTTGTTCAAATCATCCCTGGACACCTTGGGCCCCATCGCCTTGCCGCCGCCAAGCACGCCGCTATTCCAGCAAATGGTCGTCGTGATGCGTGGGTCGGTCGAGACCTCCAGGGCCTGCAACCCGCCGAGCGAATGGCCCATGGCGGCGACCTTTTTCGTGTCGAGCTTCCCCTGGTAGTCGTTGCTTTTCTCGTTTTGGGCGATGGCCCAATTAAGCCCGTCAAGCAATTGGGAGGCCGTTGTCGCGCCTCCCTTGCCACCGCCTTTGGCATCCTTCGCTTTGCCGCCACCCGCCTTGCCATCCTTCGCCGCGCCTTGCACCGGGCCGATTGCCACCACGAGAAAACCATGTGAGGCGATCTCCGAGAGGAATTGAGTGTAACTGGCAGAACTGTTGGCGCCGCCGCCATTGCCCCACAAAACGATCGGCAACTTGACGTCCTTACCGAACGGGGAAAGGTCCTTGGGGCGGTAGACGGCGTGCGTCGGCAGGGTCGGCTCACCGATCACCACCGCCTTGTACGGGCCGGAACCGCCGGCGCCGGCCTTTTGTTTGCCGCCCGGCGGCTGCTTACCTTTGTCCTGCGCCTCAGCCGAGCCAAGGACTGCCAGCGCGGCGACAACTGCCGCCACGAAAAACGTCGGAAACAAACAACGCATGGAAAATCCTCCCACTAAGAACTGCAACGCGGCGAGAATGCGAGCTACTTGCTCTCGTAGAACGTGAGACTAACTCCGCCCGCAGCCCCGCCCGGGTTTGAACTCAAATAAGTCCCGCTGTTAAGCCAGGCATATTTGCTGTCGGCACGAACTTCAAAGGTCGGCACAAGGCCTCCGAAGCCTCCCGCGTTGCGCACGATGATGATTTCGCCATCGTCGGTTTGCCAGAGATATCTGGCGTCGATGGCCGCACCCTTACTCAGATTCTGATAATCAGCGCCGGCTGCTAGCACCTTGCCCGTGATCTTCCCGGAGACTTTGCCGCCGGTGATCGGAAGGATATTGCCTTTTTTGGCGGCACCCACGGAGATGCCTTGGCCAAGGGTGACTGTCTCGGTAATGATTTGATTGCCCTTCTTCTCGGAGGCAGCTGCCTTGCGAAAATCCCAGGGCTGGGCCTTGACATCCGCCGGCTTGGAGATTTTGACAATGTCCTTCGGATCGCTCGTCATCTTCACGTCGGACACGTTGTAGACCGTCCATGTCATCGTTTTGGCGGTCGAATCCACGACGCGCCGGCTCACAAACTTGCCCGAGTTAAGCCATGCATAGGCGCCATCATTCGGTGCCACAAAATTCGCGACAATTCTCAAGTCATTCTGGTTTTCGCCTGTGCCGGCGTTGCGGACGTACATGTTTTTCCCATCACTGGTTTTGAGCACCAATATCTGCTCAATCTCCACCACGCCGTTGGAAATCTTTAGCTGAAAGTCAAGCCCGCCCGGCAAGACCGTGCCATTGAGTTTTTCACCCTTCACCGTGCCGCTCTTGACGATGAGAACCTGCCGCTGGCCATACTGGGTTTTGCCCAGATCATAGATCTGATCGAGCTGCATTTCGGCTTCAAAAATCTTGACGCCGCTTTCCGGGCTCGGAATCCCTTCTGGCATGCCACATGTCCATGACGAATGCGGTAGGAGGACCTTCTGCGACTGGTGCGGGGCGCCGAACAGGTCCGGCAGGCTACACAAAGCCAGGCAAACAGCAAGACAGATCAGTCGATTTGTGCAGTTGCGGAAGCTCATGTGGAGGTTGCTCCTTTGAGAAAGAACTGCTCATCATGGTGTTACTTATACGTAATAACACGAAACAGGCAGGGACGCATCTTCCATGAACGCGCCCCTGGTCCTACAGCAGCTTCACTTGGCCTGGGTCTGCCTTTTCTCGTTTTGCTTCTCGAAAAACTCGAAAATCTTCGGCATTCCCGTGCCAATCACGCTGCCGTGATCGCCGCCCTTGACTTCCAGGTACTCATGCACGATGTTCAGCTCTTTCATCTTCGACACCCACTTGCGCGCACCGGCGGGCGGCACCACCGTATCGGCGTCGCCTTGCACGACGAACACAGGTACGTTTTTGAGCCTCTCCAAATTGGTCGGGGCGCCGAAGGCGGCAGGCGCAATAGGAGCCAGGCCAGCCCAAATTTCCGGATACTTGGTGCCGATGTGCCAGGTGCCGGCGCCACCCATGGAATGACCGATCAGGTAGATGCGTTTCTCATCGATATTGAACGCCTTCTTGCACTCGGCCAACACGTTCATCACATCCTTTTCGCTAAGTTCACCCAGGTTGGCCGGGGCGTTTCCCCCTTTCTTGCCGCCGGCGCCCTTGCCCTTGCCGCCACCCGGCGCAGGAGCGCCATACCAACCGCTGCTGTTGTAGCCCATGGGGGCCGCCACGATATAGCCATATTTCTCGGCGTTTGCGATCAAGCCCTGGGAACCCATCATCTGTTTCGGATTGCCGCCCAGGCCATGCAGGGCAATCATCAGCGGGGTCTTCTTGTCCTTCGAATACTTGGAGGGGACGAAGAGGCCATACTCCATCTTGTCCATTTTGGCCTCCTTGAAGTCGTAGGTCCGAATCTCTGCCTTGCTGGCCGCGCCGCCCGCGCCTTTGCCGGCGCCTTTGGCCGGGCCCTTGCCCGCGGCCTTTCCGCCGGCGGCATCCGCGAGGACGATAATCTGCGTGATCTCGCCCGACTTGTCATCGGGCGTCAGTCTTCCGATAAGACCCTTGCTTGCATCGATGCTCTTGAAGACGTCCCCCTTAATGCCGGCAGCCAGCGGCCCATCGGCAACGAGCGTCAGCGCAGTGGTGTCAATCTTGCCTTTCAACACTTTGACATCCTTGGCAATGGTCGAGGTCATTTCCTTGGCATCGGCAAGCTTCTGGCCCTTGTCGGCCTTATAATAGCTCACCTTGTTGCCGTCGATCTTCGTGATGACAACGGAGAACTCATCCGCCAGCGCGAAGCCGGCAACGGCAAACGTACAGACCGCTGCAAAGAAAAACTTCTTCATAGCGAAACTCCTGCTAATCTGGACGACAAACCGTGACACAGTGCCGCGGCAGCAGTTCCAGTTCTTTCATTGGCTGGACTCTCAGTTGTTACTTATACGTAATAAATGAGCATGGTGGGGGAATGGGCGCCGTCAGCCACCTGAATTTATTGTTTATACGTAGTAATTGGGCATCGTAAAAGCGGCTGCACGGCGTGTCAATGAAAAAGTGCTAGGAAGGTGTCGAGGTATCGAGGAGTGCGAGGTCGAGAAACATCTGAACTGGGTTGCGGGTTTTCCTCTGTTGTGTTACCGAAAAACCCGCCTTGCCCGGGCAAACAGGGCGGAGGCGGGTTTTCCGAAATCTGCTCACATTGATTGTTGCAGTGTGAAGTCGCGTCTCTTACATCCCCTGCAGCCGCCCCGTCGAATCGCCAAAACGCTCGACGCCGCGGACGCCCATGCGGTCGATCATGCTCAAAAACATGTTGCACATGGGTTGTGCATTGAAGCGAACGTAGCGGCCCGTCGTCAGCGTGCCGCCGCCGCCGCCGGCCAGGACAATCGGCAGATTGGCGTGCGTATGGCGGTTGCCATCAGCGTTGGCGCAGCCGATGACGATCATCGAATTGTGCAACAGCGAATTGCCGTCTTCATCTTGCGTGCGTTCCATCGCCTGCAAGAACCAGGCAAACTGCTCCATGTACCACAGCTCGATTTGGGCCACCTTTTCAATCTTGGCGGCATTGTTTTGGTGATGCGTAAGATAGTGATGCCCTTCAGGGATGTTGAGCGACGGAAATGGACGGTTGTCGCCGTCGTGGGCCAGCAGGAAGGTGCAGATCCGCGTCGAGTCAGTCTGGAAAGCCAACACCATCATGCTGTACATGAGCCGCATGTAGGCCTGGTAATCGGCGGGGATACCAGCCGGCGTAGCCATGGCGGGATCGGGCGTCTGGCGGTTGGTGGCCTCGGTGGCGGCGATGCGGCGTTCAATTTCGCGGACGCTGTTCAAGTACTCATCCATTCGCAGGCGGTCACGGTTAGACATGCGCTGCTGAATGTCGTGGGCATCGTCCAGAACAAAATCCAGAACGGAACGCTGTTGCTGCTGGCGCAGCTGTAAGTTGGCGCGCCGTTCGCCCGGGGCGCCGGCGCCAAAAAGACGCTCAAATACGGCGCGAGGATTTGGTTCGGGCGGGACTGGGGTGGTGGCCGAACTCCAGGCCATGTTGCATTGGTAGGCACAGGAGTAGCCCGAATCGCAGTCCCCCGTCTGGCGTACCATGTCGGAAGTGATTTCCAGGGACGGGAAACGCGTCAAATGGCCGATCTGCTGTGCGGCCACCTGATCTATGGAGACGCCGGCGCGGATGTCAGCGCCTTGTGTTTTGCGAACGCGAACGCCTGTCAGGAAGGTGCCGCCGGCCCGGCCGTGGTCCCCAGCGCCGTCGGGGCCCGGCGTGGCGTTACGATGGTCCAGGCCACTGACGATTTGGATCTTGTTCTTGACGGCTTGCAGTGGCCGCATGGTGCGATTCAGCTCGAAGTTTGTCCCCGGCTCACCGGTTGGCCACCAGTATTGCGGCAACGCACCGTTGGCGAATTCCATGAAGGCCATGCGGAGAGGCGCTCCCGACGGAGTGACGGCAGCCGCCCGTGGAATAATTTGCGCTGAGAGGGGGTTCAGCGATTCCAACGCTGGCAGCGCCACGCAGACACCCAGGCCACGCAAAAATGCACGTCGGCTGAGGCTGAAATGGCGCTGGGCAGCGCGGTCCTGGTTAGTGGTGGGAGAGTTCGCGCGCATCAAGTACTCCAAAGTGGTTCGAGAAACGAACAACCATTCTTTCGGTTATTAGTTCAACGTGTACGTAACAAAAAAGTCTCGTGGGGATTATAAGCATTGAGCGTATCGTAGGCATGCCGGCTTTGCAAGCTTTGCATGCTTTTTAATTCGGCCAAGGCGTAATAACTGTTCATGCGTCCATGTCTATATTCGAGCAAGCTGAGAGGCAGCAAGTTGGTTTTCTTGGCCTTGGGCGTCGGTTTGGGCTGCGG
>DASRAT010000654.1:0-4389 GCA_035638015.1 Gemmataceae bacterium
TGCAAGTGACGCAGCAGCTCGAAGTCATCCCGAGCAAGCCGGCCCCCGGCGCCCTCAAGCGGCCGCTCGACAACTGCCTCATCCGCTACATCTTCGAAAACAAGAGCGATCGCGTCCGCAACGTCGGCACCCGCGTCCGCATCGACACCATGTGCGGCAACAACGACGGCGCGATCTTCGCCTCGCCGACCACGCACCCCGGCGTGCTGCTCGACGGCGTGATGCTGGAAGGCGAAAAAGTCCCGGAGTTCATCGAAATGCTCGAAAAGCCCAATTTGCAAAACCCGGGCTTCAAGGGGATTTTCACCTTCAAGATGGCCAAGCATCTCGAACCGCCTAACAAGATCGTCCTGACCAGCCTGGGCGCCTTCGGCGATTGGGATGTGCCCGCCATGCAGGCGGGCGGCGATTCGGCCGTGGCATTTTTCTGGGACCCGAAAGAAGTGAAAGCCAAGGCCAAGCGCGAAATCGCCTTCGCCCTGGGCCAGGGCATCGCCACCAACCCGGACAACGAGGGTAAAGTCGCGACGCAGTTCAGCGGCAATTTCGAGCCGAACAAGGAATTCACCGTCACCGCCTATATTGAGGATCCCATCGACGGCCAAAACCTGACGCTGGAATTGCCCAAGGGCATGGAACGCGTCGGCGGCAAGGCAACGCAAACTGTGCCGACGCCAAATGGAACCGGGCAAAGCGTGGTAATGTGGAAGGCCCGCGTCGTCGATCTGGGCACGCACGTCGTGCGCATTCGCTCCAGCAACGGCGTGACCTATACCCGGACGATCACCGTTAGCCGGCCCTGAGCCCGCAGCGCAAGCAAGGAATGTTGGCGTCCTTGCTTGCGCTTCGGGCTCAGCTCATATTGCCAACAAAAACCACAAACCTCCCGCAACCACCAGTGCATCAATCACGAGGCCCGTACGCCAACGCTCGGCCATGCTGGCACAATGCAATTTCTCATGCACGTGATGCCACAGCCTCCCCAAACCATTCTGCCTAAATCTCTCTTGCCACAGCGGCATCTCGTCAAATAAATCCGGCAAAATGCCACCAAGTGCGCCCGAGATGAACGCCAGAGTTTTATGTTGTGCGATGAATAACAGGGCGGTAACGGAGAACCCCAAAGCAACTTCCAGCGCCACGACGATGCACGCCGCCACTGGCACTTTGCTGGGGTGAGGCCAAAACGTCGCCGCATCGGTATGCGGCACCAGATCGAGCAGATGATGCGACAAAATACCCAGGCCCAGCGCCAGCACGGCGGCCAACGGCCAGGGCGTCAATGTGGCCGCCACCACGCCGATGGCCCCGCCGATGAGAAGATGTCCGGTAAGAATCATCGCTTGCATTGCCTCCTGCGCACTCATTGCGATTGCAAAAACCGCTGGGGAGACAAACGGATTCGTGCGTTGCCGATTGCATCCTGCGCGGCTCGGGACATGACAATGTCCACGTCGATGCCAGAAAAAATAATCCGTACAGCTGTAATCGCGGCGAAGTCTGCGCGAAGGTGCGGCGAAGATCCACACTCGCGGCGCGTTCACAAAGCGTTAAGATGTTCTTCATGAACCAAAGGCAAACTGAGCGCGAGTTTGGCGTCCCGGTGCCCGGCGTGATCTTGCCGCCCGAGCAATGGACCAAGACCGCGCTCAAAAAGCTGCCGCCCGAAGGGCCGCTTGATTGGCAAGCGTTGTTTGGCCGTGTTGCCCCCGTGATTGTTGACATCGGCTGCGGCAATGGCCGCTTCCTCCTGGGCAGTGCTTTCTGGCGCCGCGACCACGATCATCTGGGCATCGATGTGCTGCCGCTGGCGCTGCGTTACGCCACACGGCGGGCTAACCAGCGCGGTTTGACAAACATTCGCTTTGCCGCCCTCGACGGCCTGGCATTGGTCGAAAGATATGTCGCTCCCGGCAGTATCGCCGAGATTCACTGCTATCATCCGCAGCCCTATTACGATCCGGCTCAGGTGCATCGCCGCCTGATTACGCCGCGGTTTTTGTCGCTTGTCCATCGTGCTCTGGCGTGTGGCGGCAAGTTCTTCGTGCAGACCGACAATCCTGGCTACTGGCGCTACATTCAAGCCGTTGCGCCCGTTTTCTTCGACTTTCAGGAGCAAACTCGGCCATGGCCCGATGCGCCCAAGGGGCGAACTCGCCGGGAGATCATCGCCCTGAAACGTGGATTGCCGGTGTTTCGCGGCTGGGGTTTAAGGCATGAAGACGTAAGCGAGCTAATGGCTTTGCAATTAGCGGAGAATCTGCCGCCGCCCGTGTTTGACGCGGATCGGCAACTACGTGAACTGGATGAAACGGAGCGAGAGTAGGGTTTACCGCAAGCCATTGCTGGCGGCGGTGTTTGCCGTTATAGTTGGCCCATGCCATCGCGAAGCGTCACCGACCTGGACAGTCCTTGGAAAGAGGCCCTCGACCTTTTCCTGCGCCAATTCGTGGCGTTCTTTTTCCCGGCCATTCACGATGCCATCGATTGGTCCAAGGGCTATGTGAGTCTGGACAAGGAGTTCCAGCGCATTGTTCGTGACGCGCGCGTCGGCCGCCGATTGGCGGACAAGCTTTACAAAGTTTGGCTCAAAGACGGCAAAGAGGCCTGGCTGCTGATTCACATCGAAATTCAGGGCCAGCGAGAAAAGGATTTCGCCAAGCGGATGTTCACCTACTGGTGCCGCATTCATGATCGATATCAGCATGCGGTGGTGAGCCTGGCCGTTTTGTGCGACGACGATCCGACCTGGAAGCCGGACCGATTCGGCTATAATATGTGGGGCTGCGAAGTGGGCAAGCGCTTCCCGGTGGCGAAAATACTCAATTACCAGGGCCAGGAGCAGCAGCTCGAAAAGGACCGCAACCCGTTCGCTGCCTTGGTGCTGGCGCAGTTGAAAGCCATTGAAACCAAGCGTTCCCCGACGGAGCGGCAAACCTGGAAAATCAGGCTGTTCAAAGGGCTGTATGACCGCGGTTTGGGCAAGCAACAGATCCAGCAATTACTTCGGTTGGTTGACTGGATGTTGTCTCTGCCCGAAGAACTGGAGCAAGTGTTTCGGCAAGAAATCGACCGTTTTGAAGAGGAGCGAAAAATGCCTTACGTTACAAGTTATGAAAGGCTGGCAAAGCAAGAAGGCCGGCAAGAAGGCGTTTGCGAGGCGTTCCTAGAGGTCATTGAAATGGGCCTCGAGGGAAAGTTTGGCGCGGCGGGCAAACGGCTATTCAGAGAGGTCCGCAACATCAAGGAAGCTGCTCGGCTGCGAGCAATTGCGCGGACATTGCAGACAGCCGAAGCGCTGGACGATGTTCGACGTGTGATTAAGTCTTAACGTACCGAGATGGTCCATCGGTTTTGTGAAGGAATAATGTTTAGAGGACGGTGGTGCGAGCCACAAAGAATCCAGACGCCATTGAACAATTTCGCTGGTTAACCCGTCCATATTAGCATTGCGGTATTGCCATTGCCGCGTTTTCTCCCCGCCCCTAAGCTGGATGAGACTCGTTGCTTGACACTCGCTTACTCTGTTACCACCCACCCAAGAACTGGTGTCCCATGAAGTGCGTCCCTTTCGCAACCGCCGCGTTGTTGCTCGCAGCCCTGGCCACATTCGCCGATCAGCCCGCCAATAAACCGATGGCGACCGGGCTCACGAACCCCACTTCGGTGGCTGTCCTCAAAGGCAAGACCTTTGTCGCGGTCGCCGGCGAAATCGGCAAGGACGGCGACGGGGCGATCATGGTCCTGGACAAGGGCAAAGCCACCGTCTTTGTCGGCAACCTCGATGATCCCAGAGGCCTGACCACGTATCAAAACTTCTTGTTCGCAGCCGACAAAAAACGCATCTGGCGCATCGACATGAAGGGCAAAGCCGAGGTGTTTGTCGCCGAGAATGCGTTCCCCACGCCGCCGACAAACTTGTATGACGTGGTTGTTGATAGCGAGCAAGGCCTCAACGCCGGCAGCATCTACGCTTGTGACGGCGGCGACGGCCCCAACAAGGGCTGGGCGATTTACAAAATCACCCAGAAAAAGCAGGTCACGGTCGTCACCGATCAAAAGCGCTGGCCGCAGATGCAGCGCCCGGGCGGCATTGTCACGGATGGAAAAAACCACCTGCTCATCATGGATCGTGGCACGGGCACGCTTTATCGCCTAACCTTGGCTGGAGGCGCAACTGAAAAGGTTGCTGATGGCCTGGGCGGTGGCGACGGTTTGGCCTGGGACGTTTTTGGCCGGCTGTTTATCAGCGATTCCAAGGGCGGCAAAGTCCACGTCATCGGCCGGCCGGGACAGGCTCCCGTGATGCTTGCGCAAGGATTTCAAAGTCCCGGTGATTTATGTACCGATGCAACAACTAAATCAGTATTGGTGGCCGATATCAAGGCT